>NZ_CAWPSZ010000011.1:0-157752 GCF_963890955.1 Pseudomonas sp. MF6747 | reverse complement strand
ACTCGCTGTCGAATTCTGCGTAACTCTTTGTTTACCAAGGAGTTTTCCGTTTCGACTGCGCCGGAAGTGGGGCGAATTATAGACTTCCAGAATCTGCCGTCAACCCTTAATTTTGCTTTTCTATCAAACACCCCGAAAACTTAGTCACACCTTCTATATAGACGCCCAAAAACCAGCAACTGAGCAATATATTGCTCAAAGCTCACCGGTTGAGCATCATATGCCCCTGCCTCTCCACCACGACTTTGGACAAACACCCCAATGACCACTCCACCCCGCAGCCTGGCATCGGCGTTGTTCCCGGTCGGCCTGCTATTAATAGCCATGGCGTCCATCCAGTCCGGCGCCTCGCTGGCCAAAAGCATGTTTCCCATTGTCGGCGCCCAGGGCACCACGACCCTGCGCCTGATATTTGCCAGTGTGATCATGCTGCTTCTGCTACGCCCATGGCGCGCCAAGCTCACAGCCAAGTCCCTGCGTACCGTTGTCATTTATGGCATGGCACTGGGTGGCATGAATTTCCTCTTCTATATGTCCTTGCGCACAGTGCCCCTGGGGATCGCAGTAGCGCTGGAATTCACAGGCCCACTCGCCGTTGCGATCTACGCTTCGCGCCGGGCGGTGGACTTTCTATGGATAGGCCTCGCGATCGCCGGGCTTCTACTGCTCATACCCATAGGCGAAGCCAGCAGCGGTATCGATCTGACGGGGGCAGCCTATGCCCTTGGCGCAGGTATCTGCTGGGCGCTCTATATTCTATTTGGCCAAAAGGCCGGCAACGACAATGGCGTCCAGACCGCAGCACTCGGCGTAATGATTGCTGCGTTGTTCGTCGCGCCCATCGGCATTGTCCACGCAGGCGCCGCGCTGCTGACGCCTGCACTGATCCCCGTCGCCCTGGCTGTCGCCATCTTGTCCACGGCGCTGCCCTATACCCTGGAAATGGTCGCACTCACTCGCCTTCCTGCCCGCACCTTTGGCACCCTGATGAGCATCGAGCCTGCATTCGGCGCGCTTTCCGGGCTGTTCTTCCTGCAAGAGCACTTGTCGCTGGCACAGTGGCTGGCCATCACCTGCATTATCCTGGCCTCTGTAGGCGCTACGCTGACGATGCGCAATGAATCCAAACCGCTGGTGCCGGCCGATTGATCGCTATCAAAGGTAGCTCTGGTATTTGCCGCTTATTTAGGCCATGTTTAGGCCGTAAATGAATGTCTTTCATGGAGAATTTCGACAAGGACAGCTGAACGCTACAATCGAGAGCGAGTAAAGCCTGCATCGAGCCTTTTTGCGAAGCGGCTATTAAGGATAGTGATGAAAAGAATATTGATACTGTTCATGGTCGTGGGCATTGCGGGCTGTGCTGCGACCACCAAGACAGAAGTGAAACGGGGCAAAAAAGGGCTGCATATCAACTGTTCAGGGCTGTCCTCCTCCTGGGACGAGTGCTACACCAGCGCAGCCAATTCATGCGGTGCCAAGGGCTACCGGGTTATCGCCAAGTCCGGTGACAACTCCGAGGAGCCTGGGGACTACCCCTTCGGCCTCAACCCTGCCGGCTACACCAGTCGCAGCATGATCGTCATCTGTAAGTGAACGCCCGAGCAGTCTTCATCCGACTGCTCCCCTTTGTGAATATCTGATCTCGACCCGGCCCTTTGCGACGTTGCGGCTACACTCCTGCTCGACTATCGAGCAACGGAGTTCCCATGACAGAAAACAACAAAATCGTATTGGTAGTGGGTGCCGGTGACGCCACCGGCGGCGCCATTGCCAAGCGCTTCGCGCGCGAAGGCTACGTGGCCTGCGTCACCCGCCGCAGCGCGGACAAGCTGCAGCCCTTGGTCGACAGCATCCAGGCGGCCGGTGGCCGAGCCCACGGCTTTGCCTGTGATGCACGCAAGGAAGACGAGGTCATCGCGCTGATCGAACAGATCGAAAGCGAGTTAGGCCCGATCGAAGCGTTCGTCTTCAATATCGGCGCCAACGTGCCTTGCAGCATCCTCGAAGAAACCGCGCGCAAGTACTTCAAGATCTGGGAGATGGCCTGCTTCTCCGGCTTCCTGAATGCGCGCGAAGTGGCCAAGCGCATGGTCACCCGCAACCGCGGCACCATCCTGTTTACCGGCGCTACCGCGGGCTTGCGCGGCGCTGCAGGTTTCGCCGCGTTCGCCGGCGCCAAGCACGGCATTCGCGCACTCGCACAGAGCATGGCGCGAGAGCTGGGCCCCAGGAATATCCATGTCGCCCACGTAGTGGTCGACGGCGCCATCGACACCGACTTCATTCGCGACAACTTCCCGCAAAAATACGCCCTGAAGGATCAGGACGGCATCCTCAACCCCGAACACATCGCCGACAACTATTGGTACCTGCACAGCCAGCCGCGCGACGCCTGGACGTTCGAACTGGACCTGCGCCCCTGGAATGAACCCTGGTAAGCACGCCTTCACAACAATAAGCAGCGAGCATCGACCATGAGTAAAACCCTGGAATTCTTCTTTGACCTCGGCAGTCCCGCCACTTACCTGGCCTACACCCAACTGCCTGCCCTGTGCGCTGCAACCGGCGCGACCCTGGTGTACCAGCCGATGCTGCTCGGAGGCGTGTTCAAAGCCACGGGCAATGCATCCCCCATCACCGTGCCGGCCAAGGGCCGGTACCTGTTTAACGATCTGGCGCGGTATGCCCAGCGCTACAACGTGACGCTCAAGTTCAACCCGCATTTCCCCATCAATACTCTGATGCTGATGCGCGCAGTGACCGGCATGCAGCTTCACCAGCCCGAGCGCTTCCAGGGCTTCATCGACTGCCTGTTCCGCGCCCTCTGGGTCGAAGGTCGGAATATGGGCGACCCCGCTGTAGTGGCCGCGGTGTTGACCGAAGCCGGTTTCAACCCGGAAGAAGTGCTGGCCCTGGCCAATGACGAAAGTGTGAAAGCCGCCCTCAAGGACAACACGGAGCAGGCCGTTCAGCGCGGCGTGTTCGGTGCGCCCAGTATGTTTGTAGGCAACCAGCTGTTCTTCGGTCAGGACCGTCTGGATTTTGTGCGCGAAGCCCTCAGCTAATCGCTATCGCCAATCGCCCCTGAGCGCCGCTTGCGAGCAAATCGTAGGCGGCGTTTGCCGTCTGCAGGTCGAATTGATGCGGGTCCATGATCGGCCTGAGCTTGCCCGCATCGATCAACCTGGCCGCGTCAGCCAGTATCTGTCCGTGGTGCTCACGCCCTTTGCCCGTCAACAACGGCAATAAAGTAAAGACACCGGAATACGTCGCCCCGCGAAACGATAGCGGCGCCAGGCTGTGCTGCCCCCAGCCCAGGCAGCTGACCACGTGGCCGTGATATGCCTTGGCGGCTAGAAAGGAAGCATCCAGCGTCTCGCCACCGACGGTGTCATACACAATGTCAAACCCTTCACCCGCCGTATGCTGCGCTACGTAGTCTTCGACCCTGTGGTGCTGATAGTCGATAAAAGTAGCGCCCAAGCCCTCTATCGTCGCCCGGTGCCTGGCGGACCCGGTCGCATACACATCGGCGCCGCAGGCAACCGCCAACTGCACCGCGACATGCCCTACACCCCCGGCGCCCCCCTGGATCAACACCTTGTGGCCCAAGCCTACGTGCGCACGGTCCACCAACCCTTCCCATGCAGTGATCAGCACCAGCGGCAATACCGCCGCTTCACGCATGCTCAGGGCCTGAGGTTTTTTTGCCAGCAGGCGTGCATCGACCACCGCGTATTCCGCCAACGAACCCTGCACGCCACCGATACCCGTCGCAAGCGCATACACCTCATCGCCCACGCGCCACTCCCGCACCGCGGGGCCAACCGCCTCGACAATCCCGGCAAGGTCCATGCCGATGACGGCCGGCAAGGGCTGACGGGCATGTGCGGCTTGGCCTGCGAGAATTTTCGCGTCCAGCGGGTTAAGGCCACTGGCCTTGATCCTGACCAGCACCTGCCCGGCACCCGCCACGGGTCTGGGCATCCTGGTCAAACGCAGCGGCGCGTCTACAGCGTCCACAATCAAAGCGTGCATATCAGTCATGTCGGCGATCTCGATTCGTTGAGGAGTGAGGCCAATGATCGGCCCACCGACTCATGCCGATAAGACGCTAAAAAGCTATAGTGCCTATGCGCCTATGGCATGAATCGGACAGCTCATGGACAAACTCAATGCAATGGCAATATTCGTTCGCGTGATCGAACGCGGCAGCTTTTCCGCCGTCGCCCGGGAAATGCAGACCACTCAGCCGACCATCAGCAAAGTACTGCGCGCCCTGGAACGCGAACTGGGCGGCAAGCTGATTGCCCGCAGCACTCGCCACTTGTCTCTGACTGACGAAGGTCAGCGCTACTACCACCACTGCCGTGAAATTCTCACAGCCGTCGATGCGGCGGAACACAGCTTCCAGACCGGCAGAGAAACCATCGCCGGCCCGTTGCGCGTCGGCTCTTCGGTGAGCTTTGGCCGCCTGCAGATCGCCTCGCGGCTGAGCGGTTTCCTGCAGCACTACCCTGACGTGCAAGTCGACCTGCAACTCAGCGATCAACTTCAGGACCTGGTCAGCGAAGGCCTGGACGTGACCCTGCGCATCGGCGAACTGCGCGACAGCGGCTTGATTGCGCGGCAGATCGGCATCACCCACCGTGTCACCGTGGCCAGCCCGGCGTACCTGGCGCGGCACCCCGCCCCGCACACCCCGCAAGCGCTCACGCAGCACAACTGCCTGCTGTTCAACCTGCTGAGCAGCCAGAATCAATGGATCTATGACAAGGACGGCGCGCGACATACGGTGCGCATCACCGGCAACGCCCAGAGTAATAACTCCGAGGCGGTGCGGGAGATGGTGCTAACGGGGCTCGGCATTGCGCTGTCGCCCCTGTGGCTGTTCGCTGACGACTTGATAGCCGGCCGCGTAGTTGCGGTGTTGCAGGACTACACCCCGCTGTCACTGCCCATTTACGCGGTCTCGGCGCCCAATCGCCGCCAGTCGGCCCGGGTCAAGGCGTTCGTCGACTATATGGCCGACGCCCTGGCCCAGGCGCCCGAACTGCAACCGATCAAATAGCCGCTGTACGCACCTGCAACCATTCCAGCGCAGCGCCGCTGAGCAGCGGGCTGAGCCGCTCGCGCACCTCGGCATGGTAAGCGTTGAACCACTCGCGCTCGTCCGCCGTCAGCAGCGACGGCGCCAGGCAACGGGTGTCGATCGGGCACAGGGTCAGGGTTTCGAACTTGAGAAACTCACCGAACTCGGTCTTGCCCGCTTCACGGTTCAACACCAGGTTCTCGATGCGCACGCCCCAACGGCCCGGGCGATAAGTGCCCGGCTCAATCGAGGTGATCATGCCCGGCTGCATCGCCGTTTGCGGCGCAGCGGCGGCCTGGTAGGCAATCACTTGCGGGCCCTCATGCACATTCAGGAAATAGCCTACACCGTGACCCGTGCCGTGGCCGTAGTCCACGCCTTCGGCCCAGATCGGCGCACGCGCAATGGCGTCCAGCAGCGGCGACAGAATGCCCTTGGGAAACTGCGCACGCGACAAGGCAATCACGCCCTTGAGCACCCGTGTGCAGTCACGCTTCTGCTCTTCGCTCGGCGTGCCGATCGGCACCATCCGCGTGATGTCCGTGGTGCCGCCCAGGTACTGGCCGCCCGAATCGATCAGCAGCAAGCCATCGCCTTCGATCAGCGCGTGTTCTTCTTCAGTGGCGTGGTAGTGCGGCATCGCGCCATTGGCGTTGAAGGCCGCGATGGTGTTGAAACTCAACGACACATAACCTGGACGACGGGTACGCGCCGCCGTCAGGTGTTCATCAATAGTCAATTCGGTAATGCGCTCACGGCCCAACGCGCTGTCCAGCCAGGCGAAGAATTCGCACAACGCCGCGCCGTCCTGCTCCATGGCTTGGCGGATATGCTCGGCGTCCGCCAGGCTCTTGCGCGACTTGGCCAGCGTGGTCGGGTTCAGCCCTTCGACCAGCTTGACGCCAGCATCGAGGTTTTCCAGCAAACCGGCCGTGACCCGCGCCGGGTCAACATGCAAGCTCGCGCCCGACGGCACAGCCCGCAGTGCATCCGCCACTTCGCTGTAGTCGCGCAGGGTCACACCCTCTTGCTCCAGCACCGCGCGTAACTCGGCATCGACCTTGCTCAGCGCCACGAACAAGATGGCCTGCTGCTGATTGATCAAGGCAAACGACACAAACACCGGGTTGAACGACACATCGCCGCCACGCAGGTTAAACAGCCAGGCGATGTCATCCAGGGTGGCGATAAAGTGCCAGTCGGCCCCTTTCTCTTTCAGGCTGGCTCGCAGCGCAGCGAGCTTCTCGCCACGGCTGACTGTCGCCTGCGGCGGCAGGTGTTGATAGATCGGCTGGTTCGGCAAGGCCGGGCGGTCTTGCCAGACTTCATTGAGCAAATCGATATCGGTACGCAGACGCGCGCCGCGCTCTGCCAGCTTGCCGCCCAGGGTACGCGCCGAGGCCACGGCCATGACCGCGCCATCCACCGCCACCACACCGCCTTCGGGGGTTTGCTCAGCCAGCCATTCCAGCGGGCCGGGTTGGCCGGGCTGCAACTTCACCAGCTCGATACCGCTGCCCTTGAGTTCCTTGGTCGCCTGTTCCCAGTAACGGCTATCGGCCCAGACACCGGCGAAATCTGCGGTGACAATCAGCGTGCCCACCGAACCATGAAACCCCGACAGCCATTGCCGCCCCTGCCAGTAACCCGGCAAGTACTCGGACAAGTGCGGGTCGGCCGACGGTACCAACAGGGCGTGGATGCCCTCGCGGCGCATCAGTTCACGGGTGTGCGCCAGGCGCTGGGGAACCGTTCCATGGGTCAAAGGCTGCGTACTCATTGTGTCTCCTGCTAACCACTAATAATTGTTATGTGTTGCGAATGAAAAATCAGACCGCCCAGAACGCCGGGGCACTGGCGAGTGCGGCTTTGATCAACTGCACGGCCTGATCGATGTCCTGTTCGGTGGTAAACCGGCCCAGGCTCAGGCGAATGGTACGGCCAGCGCTGCGCGCGTCATGGCCCAGGGCCAGAAGCACGTGGGACGGCGCGTTGCTCGCGGAATTACACGCCGAGGTCGCCGAGAACGCCATGCCGGCACTGAGTGCGGCGGAATTGAACTCACCTTCACTGAACGTCAGGCTGAGCGTATGAGGAATGCGCTGTGTGGCGCTGCCGTTGAGGCGCACGCCCGCCACTGCTTCCAACTGGTCGAGCAGGCGCTGGCGCAAGGCGACGATGGTGGCCTTTTCCTCGGTAAAGGACTGCGCCGCCAAGGCAAACGCGGTGCCCATGCCCGCAATCTGATGGGTCGCCAGGGTGCCGGAGCGCAGGCCGCCTTCGTGACCACCCCCGTGAATCTGCGCCAACACTTTTTGCTGCGCTCGCGGGCCGACATACAACGCGCCGATGCCCTTGGGGCCGTACAGTTTGTGCGCAGAAAACGACATCAAGTCCACCGGCCATTCAGCCAGGTCGATCGCGACTTTGCCGGCACCTTGCGCGGCATCCACATGCAGCAGCGCGCCATGCTCACGCACCCGTGCGCCGATGGCAGGGATGTCGTTCAAGGTGCCCAATTCGTTATTGACCAGCATCAGGGACACCAGAAAGGTGTCGTCACGTAACGCTTCACTCACCGCGGTGGCGCTGATCAGCCCATCGGCGTCCGGCTCCAGATAAGTGACGGCCACCCCGGCTTCCTGCAACTGACGCGCGGTGTCCAGTGTGGCCTTGTGTTCGATCTGGCTGGTAATGATGTGCCCGCCCGACACCCCGCGCGCCTGGGCCACGCCCTTGATCGCGAGGTTGTTGGATTCAGTCGCGCCGGAGGTCCAGACGATCTGCTCAGCGCTGGCACCGACCAGCTCGGCGACCTGGCGTCGCGCCTGTTCAACCGTTTGCCGGGCCGCCTGGCCGTACGCATGGGAACTGGACGCGGGGTTACCGAAATTGGCATTGAAGCCCAGACACTCGACCATCACCCGGATGACCCGCTCATCCACCGGCGTGGTGGCGGCGTAGTCGAAATACAACGGACGTTTATTCATGACGTTTAAGACTCGCAGAGCGTGTTCCCGAGAGCAACGTCTCAGGGGCATCAACCGGAACAGAGGTCGTCAGGTTTAACCGATCGAATGCCATTAAAGAAGAACAACTTTATGCAAATGTGCGTAGGAACGCTCCTGAAATTCAGCTTAACAGGCTGAAGTAGCCCAATGGCAAACAAAAAGCCCGAGGTTCCTTAGGGGAATCCTCGGGCTTTTTGCTGCTGAGCACCGGCTCAACTGGGACGACCATGCAGCACCACGCTGCGTTCGGCGTTCATTTCGCCTTGGTGATCAAAACCGAAAGGCTTCTGTGGCTGAGCGGTCAGTGCGGCGCGCTGCTGCTGGTATTCATCAAACGACAAGCCGCGACGGCTCAGCGCTTCAAGGGCCAATTGCTTGGTTTCTTCAGCCGTGTAAGGGCGGGATTCAGGTGATGGATGGGTCGCGCAGCCGGCGAGGACGGCGCTGACAACCAGTACGGAAACAGCCAGAAAATGGTTCATGGTGGAGGCCCTGCGAAGGAGGTTTCGAGTCAATGAACACAGGCTACTCCCGCCTCTGCACGGTGAAAAATCACCCGCCGTGATAGTCGCTATCAACCGTTCAGAGACCTGCGATAGCCAGCAATGTATATTCATTTAAGATCTATAAATATGGAAATACGTTCATTTACGGAATAAACCTAACCCTCTATAAATAGCCCATCTCGAATCAACACTGTTCGCCACGCAACTGTTGCACCAGCAACAGTCATTCAACAAAACACCAGTCAGCCAACAGCTTCACTTTTCAGCAGTGAGCCTGAAGCCCACGCCCATCAAGGCTTCCAGCCGTTGGTACAGCTCTTGCTCAACACGTTCCACTTCACCCGCTATGTACCCCTGTTGATAAAGGAACTGTTCATGACCCGTCCCCTGAATGTCGTTGCCCTCTCCGGCGGAACCTGGCGCCCCTCGCGCACCCTGGTGCTGACCCAGGCCGTATTGGCCGAACTGGCGACGTTACTGCCGATCCAGACCACGCTGATCGAACTGGGCGACATCGCCCGGCCATTGGGCGGTGCCCTGTCGCGTGACGAACTGCCGGCCGAGGTTGAATCGCAACTGTTGGCCATCGAACAGGCCGACCTGCTGATCGTCGCCGCACCGGTATACCGTGGCTCCTACCCCGGCCTGCTCAAGCACTTGTTCGATCTGGTCGGCCTCAACTCGCTGATCAACACGCCGGTATTGCTCGCCGCCACCGGCGGCAGCGAACGTCACGCGCTGGTGCTCGATCATCAGCTGCGCCCGCTGTTCAGCTTCTTCCAGGCACTGACCTTGCCGATCGGTGTGTACGCCACCGAAGCCGACTTCACCGACTACCTAATAACCAGCGAGCCCTTGAAGGGCCGCATACGCCTTGCCGCAGAACGCGCAGCACCTTTGTTTGCCGCGCACTCCCCCTCTCTGCTGAAAATCGCTTAAGGATTTGTCATGGATGTTTTCTGGTTTCTGCCGACGCACGGCGACGGTCACTACCTGGGCACCACCCAGGGTGCACGCCCGGTCACCCTCAATTATCTGAAACAAGTGGCGCAGGCGGCTGACAACCTGGGCTACTACGGCGTGCTGATTCCTACCGGTCGTTCGTGCGAAGACTCCTGGGTCATCGCCTCGGCGCTGGTGCCGTTGACCGAACGCCTGCGTTATCTGGTGGCGATTCGTCCGGGCATCATCTCGCCCACCGTCTCGGCGCGAATGGCCGCCACACTGGATCGGCTGTCCAACGGCCGCTTGCTGATCAATGTGGTGACTGGCGGCGACCCCGACGAAAACCGCGGTGACGGCAGTTTCCTAGACCACAGCGAACGCTACGAAGTCTCCGACGAATTCCTGCAGATCTGGCGCCGTGTGTTGCAGGGCGAATCGGTAGATTTTGAAGGCAAACACCTGCGCGTACAGAACGCCAAGGCCCTTTACCCACCGGTGCAGAAGCCATATCCGCCGCTGTACTTCGGCGGTTCTTCAGACGCCGCCCACGACCTGGCCGCCGAACAGGTGGACGTGTACCTGACGTGGGGCGAGCCGCCCGCCGCCGTCGCGGAAAAACTCGCGGATGTGCGTGAACGCGCCGCACGCCACGGCCGCACCGTCAAGTTCGGCATTCGCCTGCACGTGATCGTGCGCGAAACCGAAGAAGACGCCTGGAAAGCTGCCGACAAATTGATCGAGCACATCAGCGACGAAACCATCGCGGCCGCGCAAAAATCCTTCTCGCGCTTTGACTCCGAAGGGCAGCGCCGCATGGCCGCCTTGCACGATGGGCGCCGCGACAACCTGGAAATCGCCCCCAACCTGTGGGCTGGCGTCGGCCTGGTCCGAGGCGGTGCCGGTACGGCATTGGTCGGTAACCCACAGCAAGTCGCCGAGCGCATCAAGGAATACGCCGACCTGGGTATCGAGAGCTTTATTTTCTCCGGCTACCCGCACCTGGAAGAGGCCTATCGCTTTGCTGAGCTTGTGTTCCCGCTGCTGCCGGAACCCTACGCCAGCCTCGCCGGGCGCGGCATCACCAACCTCACCGGCCCGTTTGGCGAAATGATTGCCAATGATGTGCTGCCCAAAACAAAGGCCTGAGCGCGCTGAAATCGGCCTGATAGGGCAACTGCTTTTCTGTGGAAGCCGGGCTTGCCCGCGATACAGGCGACTCGGTGTTTCAGTGAACCCCGGTTGATGCCATCGCAGGCAAGCCAGCTCCACTTGAGCTGCATTGCCAGACCTACAGCGCACGGCTTCTGAGCCAATTGAGGAAACCCCGTGACAGCCAACCCCCACAGCGTCCTGCCATCGCCGCTGCAAACCGCCAAACTGCTGGCCGCCGAATTCGCCCTCACCGCTGTTGAGCGCGACGAGCGTGGCGGCACCCCGAAAGCCGAACGTGACGCCCTGCGCCACAGCGGCCTGCTGGCCCTGAGCATACCCACGCAATACGGCGGCCTCGGCGCGCGTTGGAGCGAAACCCTGGGCATCGTGCGCGAATTCGCCAAGGTCGACAGCTCCATCGCCCATGTCTTTGGCTTCCACCACTTGATGCTCGCCACCGTGCGCCTGTTTGCACGTCCGGACCAATGGCAACCCTGGTTCGAACAGACCGCGCGCAAAAACTGGTTCTGGGGCAATGCCCTCAACCCGCTGGACACGCGCACGGTGGTCAAGGATTTCGGCGGCTGGCGCGAATTCTCGGGCAAAAAAAGTTTCTGTTCCGGCGCCAGCGACTCGGAAATGCTCATCGCCTCGGCGGTGGATGAAAGTGCCGGCGGCAAACTGTTGATCGCGGCCATCCCCAGCGGGCGCAGCGGCATCACCTTGCACAATGACTGGAACAACATCGGCCAGCGCCAGACCGACAGCGGCAGCGCCAGCTTTGAACGGGTGCGTGTCGAAGAATCGGAACTGCTGCTCGATCCAGGCCCACTGAGCACGCCCTTCGCCTGCCTGCGCCCACTGATCGCGCAACTGACGTTCACGCATATGTTTCTCGGGATTGCCGAGGGCGCCTTTGAAGAAGCGCGCAACTACACCCTGACCGAAACCCGCTCATGGCACAAATCCACAGCCAACGATGTACGCCAGGACCCTTACATGCTGCACCACTACGGCGAGTTCTGGGTGGCGCTGGAAGGCGTGCGCCTGCTGGTCGAGCGCGCCGCCGATCTGCTCGACCGGGCCTGGGCCAAAGGCGCCAAGCTCAGCGAGCACGAACGCGGCCAACTGGCCATCGCGATTGCCACCGCCAAGGTCGCCGCCACCCGCCAGGGCCTGGAGATATGCAGCCGGCTGTTTGAAGTCACCGGCGCGCGCTCCACCCACGCCTCACTGCGCCTGGACCGCCATTGGCGCAACCTGCGCACACAAACCTTGCACGACCCGGTGGACTACAAACTTCACGAACTGGGGGAGTGGGCGTTGAACCAGTCCCTGCCGATTCCCACGTTCTATTCCTAAAAGAGGTGCCCATGCAGCTTTTAACCTTACCGCCCTCGCCCGCCCTTGCGACCTCGATCCGCGCCACGGCCCAGGTCTTCGAAGACCCCAAATCCCAGGCCCTGCTCGACCACATCCAGCAAGTGGCGCCCAGCGAAGCGAGCGTGCTGATCATCGGCGAGACCGGCACCGGTAAAGAGCTGGTGGCACGCCACATCCATAACCTGAGCGCGCGCCGCAACCGGCCGTTCGTGGCGGTCAACTGTGGCGCATTCTCCGAGTCGCTGGTGGAAGCCGAACTGTTCGGCCATGAAAAAGGCGCGTTTACCGGTGCCCTCAGCGCCAAGGCCGGCTGGTTCGAAGAGGCCGACGGCGGCACCTTGTTCCTCGATGAGATCGGCGACTTGCCGATGGCGATCCAGGTCAAGTTGCTGCGCGTGTTGCAGGAGCGCGAAGTCGTGCGCCTGGGCTCACGCAAGAGCATTCCTATCGATGTGCGGGTACTGGCCGCCACCAACGTGCAGTTGGAAAAGGCCATTAACGCCGGGCATTTCCGCGAAGACCTCTACTACCGCCTCGACGTGGTCAGCCTGGAACTCAGCCCGCTGCGCGAGCGCCCCGGCGATATCCTGCCGCTGACCCGGCACTTCATCGAAGCCTACAGCCAGCGCCTGGGTTACGGCCCGATCACCATCAGCCGCGAGGCCGAGCACAAACTCAAAAGCTACAGCTGGCCGGGCAATATCCGCGAGCTGGAGAACGTGATTCACCACACCCTGCTGATCTGCCGGAATGGCGTGATCGAGCGCGATGATCTGCGCTTGTCGAACATGCGCATCGAGCGCCAGGACGACAGCCAGCACGGCACCGACAACAGCGCCGAAGCCCTGCTGGCGCGCGCGTTTCAAAAGCTCTTCGAGGAACAGGCCGGCGCCCTGCATGAGAAGGTCGAGGACGCGTTATTGCGCGCCGCCTACCGCTTCAGCCATTACAACCAGGTGCACACCGCCAACCTGCTGGGCCTGAGCCGCAACGTCACACGCACACGCCTGATCAAGATCGGTGAGCTGGCGGTAAACAAGCGCAGGCCCGGTGAAAACGTGCAAGGCGAGCGCATGTTGCACCTATCCATTTAGGCGACAGTGCAACGCGTTGTCATGGCTGCGCTCAAAGCTGCGCAGTACCTGGAACGAGTCAAAGGTCACCGCCGTGGCCTGGTGGGCGCGGATCAGCGTCCAGAAATCTTCCTCGCCATGCTCAAAGCATTTGAAAGCTGCCTCGCCCTCCTCGCGCGAGCGCCATTGCAGGTAGTTGAGCACCCGCCGGCCGTCGTCGCTGACCTGCACACTCGCATTGATAAAGCCGCCATGGCCCTGGGCCAGGCGCTCGCTTTGGGTGGACAAGGCCGCCACCAGCGCGAGCTGCTGCCGGGGCTCGATCTGAAATTCGATCAATTGAGTGAAGCTGCGATTCTTCTCTGATACCTGCATGAACACTCCCCTTTCTGTGTAGGCAAAATCTTGCGATTCGATGCCACGCAGGGTAAAACCTCTAGTTAAGTCAAGGTCAAGCATTGTTTCGGAGTTTTCATGCTCAACAAAGCACTCACCGTCGGCCAATTGGCCGCCCGCAGTGGCGTGGCGGTTACGGCCCTGCATTTTTATGAGTCCAAGGGGCTGATCAAGAGCCAGCGCAATGCCGGCAACCAACGGCGCTACCCACGGGATGTGTTGCGCCGGGTGGTGGTAATCAAGATCGCCCAGCGTTTGGGCATTCCGCTGGCGACGATTGGCGAGGCGCTTAAAACCTTGCCGGATGAGCGCACGCCCACCACTGAAGACTGGGAACGCTTGTCGGCGCTGTGGCGAGAGGACCTGGACGCTCGCATCAACAAATTATTGCTGCTGCGCGACAAGCTCAGCGGGTGTATCGGCTGTGGGTGTTTGTCGCTGGAGGCATGCCCGCTGCGCAATCAGGATGACCAGCTCGGCGAGCGCGGGCCGGGGGCGCAGTTGCTGGAACCGACGCCACCCTCCTGACCTGCAGACTTGATCAATGTGGGCGCTGGCTTGCCTGCGATGCAGGCAACTCGGTACCCCAGGCACACCGTGGTGATGCTATCGCAGGCAAGCCTGCGCCCACATTTGATCTCAGTTGAGGCTCAGAAGCCGGGCGCGATCTGGCCTTTGTAGCGCGTCAAAATAAACTGGCGCACTTCGTCGGAGTTCAACGCCTTGGCCAGCTTCTGGATGCGCGGGTCGTTGATGTTATCCGGCCGCGCCACCAGGTACTCGACGTACAGCGATTTGCCCTTCTCCACAATCAATGCACTGTTGGTATCGATCCCCGCCTCCAGCGCGTAATTGGCAAACACAAACGCCAGGTCCACCTGGCTCACCGAGCGGGCCAGCAAGGCGCCTTCCAGTTCGCGGATTTTCAGGTGCTTGGGATTTTGCGCAATATCACGCGGGGTGCTGAGGGTGTTGCTCGAGTCCTTGAGTTTGATCAGCCCGGCTTCATCCAGCAGCACCAGCGCGCGGCCGGTATTCACCGGGTCGTTGGGGATCGACACGGTGGCCCCGTCCTGCAATTCAGCAATGTTCTTGATCCGCGTCGAATAAGCGCCAAACGGCTCGATGTGCACTCCCACTACCGGCACCAGGTCGGTGTGGCGAGTCTTGTTGTAATCATCCAGAAACGGCCGGTACTGGTAGTAGTTGGCGTCGATGTTCTTCAGCGCCAGCTGCTGGTTGGGCTGGATAAAGTCGGTGAAGACTTTGATCTGCAGGTCCACGCCTTCCTTGGCCAGTACCGGTTTGACGAACTCGAGGATTTCCGCATGGGGCACGGGGGTCGCGCCCACCACCAATGTCTCGTTGGCGAACGCATTGAACGACAGGACAGCGGCCAAGATGGCCAGGGACTTTTTCATGAATGCTCCACGATCAGCTTTATAAGAATTAACGGCGGCTGTAGCGCGCCACCAAACGGTCACCGGTCATCTGCAGGGCCTGCACCAGCACCAGCAAAAGCAGCACGGTGACCACCATTACGTCGGTCTGGAACCGCTGGTAGCCGTAGCGAATCGCCAGGTCGCCGAGGCCACCGCCACCGATCACGCCGGCCATGGCGGTGTAGTCCACCAGCACAATGGCGGTCACGGTCACCGCCGCCAGCAGCCCACCGCGGGCCTCCGGCAGCAGCGTGTGGCGGATCACCTGCCAGGTGCTGGCGCCCATGGACTGGGTGGCCTCGACCACGCCGCGGTCGACTTCGCGCAACGCGGTTTCCACCAGCCGTGCAAAAAACGGCGTGCAACCCACCACCAGCGGTGGGATGGTGCCCGGCACCCCGAGTGAGGTACCGACCAGCAAGGTAGTCAGCGGGATGAGCACAATCAGCAGGATGATGAACGGCAGCGAACGCAGCACGTTGACCACCACCGACAACAGCCGATACACCACCCGCGCTTCGTGCAATTGATGCTTGCCGGTCAGAAACAGCAGCACGCCCAGCGGCAACCCCAGCAACACGGTAAAACCCAGGGCGGCGCCGAGCATGCTCAGGGTTTCCAGGCAGGCTTGGCCGATGTCGGCCCAATAAATGTGCTTGAACAATTCGGCCATGGCTTATGACCAGTCGTGACGTGGCGGCTTGGTGCCATTGAGCAACCAGTTGCCCACCACGTGGTATTTCCAGCGCACCGGGTCGTGCAACGTGTGTACCCGCGCATTGCGCCAGTGGCGGTCGAAGTTGTGTTTGTTCAGCGTCGAACGCGTACCGCCCAGTTCGAACAATTTGTTGCTGGCTTCGATGGCAATCTCGGTGGTCAGCACCTTGGCCCGCGCTACGGCCAGGGAGGCCTGGGCGACGTTGTCTTCATTAGGCGCCGGGCGTGCCGCGTCCAGGGCCAGACCGGCGCGTTCCAGCAAGGCTTCGGCAGCTTCCAGGCGAATATCCAGGGCACCGACCTGAATGATGGTCAGCGGGTCTTCACTGGCTTTTTCCACCCCGGCGTCGATCCACGGCCGGGCGAATTGCTGCACGAACTGGACGGTGTCGCGCAAGGCGGCGCGGGCGATCCCGGCATCGATGGCGGCGGTGGTCAGCTGTGCGAAAGGGCCGGCCAGGGTCGGGGAATCGTAGGATTTGTGCGTAGGAAACAGATTGAAGGCCGGCACCCGCAGGTCCTGTGCAAGCACAGTGCCGCTGGAGGTGGTGCGCTGGCCCATGCTGTCCCAGTCATCGACGACCACCAGCCCTTCGGTGCCGCGCTTTACGAAAGCCAGCTGTGCATGTTGCTGCTCATCCAGCGCCAGCACCGCCAGCCAGTGGGCGTACAGCGAACCGGTGCAATAACCTTTGCGGCCGTTGATCACATAGCCGTCGCCCGCGCGCCGAACAGTGGCCTGGATGTCCTGCACGTTCTTGCCGCCGGTTTCCGACAGCGCATTGGCAAAACGATGGCCCTGCAGCGCCAGGCCAAAAAAATGCGCCTGCTGCTCGGCAGTGCCTTGCAGGCGGATATCTTCCAGCAGGCAGTAATGGTTCTGCGGGATTTGCCCCAGCGACGGGTCGGCCGCCGAGATAATCGCAATCACCTGGGCCAGCACCGCGTAGGACACCTGGGCGCCACCAAACTCGCGCGGCACGCTGATGCCCCACAGGCCGCTGTTGGAATACAGGTCCACCACCTCGGCGGGCACCTGACGGGTGCGGTCACGTTCGGCGTCGTGCTCCAGCAGTACGGCGGCGACTTGGTGGGCGACGGCAATCGCCTGGGCTTCATCGCGGATCAGCTCGGCGTGGGGCGTGTGAATGGGGTAATCGGCAGCTACAGGCAGTACAGGCATACAACGCTCTCGGGCGAATGGTTTGCCTGGTCTATTGCAGCTTCTGTGCCGCGCCCTGAAACCGGGGGTTTGCCCACGGCAGCGAGGCCCGGAGCCGCTTGCAGCGCAGCAATCTGCCTGTTCACTGTTGCCGGGCCAACACTCGTCGGCTAGCTGCAGGCCGCGCGATACGTGGCCTATAGTGAAAAAGCCTGCCTCCACAACCACCACCAAGGAGAACGAGATGAGCGTTAAACCTATCCCAGAGGGTTATCACAGCGTCACGCCCTATATGGGCATCGACAACGCGAGCGAAGCCATCGAGTTTTACAAGAAAGCCTTCGGCGCCACCCAGGTCATGCGCCTGGACATGCCCGACGGCAAAGTCGGCCACGCCGAGCTGCGCATTGGCGATTCGGCGCTCATGCTCGGCTCGCCCTGCGCAGACATGGCCCTGCGTAACCCGGCTGAGCACACCAGTGTCGGTCTGCACCTGTACGTGAACGACGTGGATGCGCAATTCGAACAAGCCGTTGCGGCCGGTGCCAGCGTGGTGTCCGCGCCGAAGGACCAGTTCTATGGCGACCGCTCGGCGAGCGTGAAAGACCCGTTCGGGCACTTGTGGTTTTTGGCTACGCGCAAGGAAAACCTGACCGAAACGCAGATCCGGGAGCGGGCGATGGCGATGTTCAAGCAAGGTTGAAATCTCAACATCAATACATATCCCATGTGGGCGCTGGCTTGCCTGCGATGCAGGCACCTCGGTACGTCAGCAAGACCGCGGCGATGCCATCGCAGGCAAGCCAGCGCCCACAGCAGTGCTCAGTGTTTGGAAGGTTGAGGCTCCTACACACTTCATGAACACCCCCTCCACGCTTTCCCCCTTGCCCCGCACGCCGCGTGATTCCAGGATGCAGGCAATCATCACAAGGAGTCATTCCATGTTCGCCGGATTCCAAAAAGACCAGTGCCACGTCAATGGCGTGGACATCAGCTACCGCAAAGGCGGTACAGGTCCCGGTCTGCTCCTGCTGCACGGGCACCCGCAAACCCACGTCATCTGGCACAAAGTCGCCGAGCAACTGGCCGAGCATTTCACCGTGGTGGCGGCCGACCTGCGCGGTTATGGCGACAGCAGCAAGCCGCTGGCTGATGACCTGCACGCCAACTATTCGAAACGCGAAATGGCCCGCGACGGCGTCGAACTGATGCAGGCCCTGGGATTCGAGCAGTTCTCGGTGCTGGCACACGACCGTGGCGCCCGCGTCGCGCATCGCCTGGCACTGGACCATCCCGACGCCGTGCAACGCATGGTGCTGCTGGACATCGCACCCACCCTGTCGATGTACGCCCAGACCGACGAAGCCTTCGCCCGCGCCTACTGGCACTGGTTCTTCCTGATCCGCCCGGCGCCGTTGCCGGAAGCGCTGATCGAGAGCAACCCCGAGCTGTACCTGCGCAGCGTGATGGGCAGCCGCAGTGCCGGGCTCAAGCCGTTTACCGATGAGGCCTTCGCCGAATACCTGCGCTGCCTGCAGCTGCCGGGCACCGCTCGCGGCATCTGCGAAGACTACCGTGCCGCCGCCGGTATCGACCTTGAACACGACCAGGCGGATATCGACGCTGGCCATCACCTGAACCTGCCGTTGCTGGTGATGTGGGGCGCCGAAGGCACCGTCGGCCGCTGTTTCGAGCCGCTCAAGGAATGGCAGAAAGTCGCCACCGACGTGCGTGGCAAGGCTTTGCCGGCCGGCCATTACATTGCCGAAGAAGTGCCTGAATTATTGCTCGGCGAAGTCCTGACCTTCCTGCGCTGAATGCTGTAACCCCGTGACCTGAAAGACCCGCCTCGCAGGCTGCTGATGGCCTGCGACGGGATCTGCTTGCCCAAAAAAACGATTGAGATAATAACAATGACACTCAAAAAACTGCTGGGAACCCTGTATGTGCAGGTGCTCATCGCTATCGCGCTGGGAGTGTTGATCGGCCATCAATGGCCGCAAGTCGGCATCGACCTCAAGCCCTTGGGCGACGGGTTTATCAAGCTGATCAAGATGATCATCGGCCCGATCATCTTCTGCACGGTGGTCTCCGGCATCACCAGCATGCACGATGTGAAACAGGTCGGTCGGGTCGGCGGCAAGGCGCTGTTGTACTTCGAAATCGTCTCCAGCATTGCCTTGCTGATCGGCATTCTCTCTGCACACCTGCTGCACCCCGGCGTGGGCTTCAACATCGATGTGAAGACCCTGGACAGTTCGGCCATCGCCGGTTTCGTCGGCCAGGCGCAGCACAGTGAAGGCGTCACCGGCTTTCTGCTGAATGTTATCCCGGGCACGTTTTTCGACGCTTTCGCCAAGGGCGAGATCCTGCCGGTACTGTTTATTTCCGTATTGTTCGGCCTGGGCCTGGTGATGGTCGGCGAAAAGGCACGGCCGCTGGTGAGCATGATCAATCAGGCCAGCGAGGTGTTTTTCCGCATCGTCGGCATGATCAGCCGCGTCGCCCCGATCGGCGCCTTCGGCGCCATTGCCTTCACCATCGGCAAGTACGGCGTGGGCTCGCTGCTGCCGCTGCTGAAGCTGGTCGGCACCTTCTACCTCACCGCGTTCTTCTTTGTCGCAGTGGTGCTGGGCAGCATCGCGCGTTACGCCGGTTTCAGCATTTTCAAACTGATGGGCTATATCAAGTCGGAGCTGTTGATCGTACTCGGCACCAGCTCGTCGGAATCGGCGCTGCCGCAACTGATCCAGAAACTTGAAAGCCTGGGTGCCTCCAAAGGCGTGGTGGGCATCGTGGTGCCTACCGGTTATACCTTCAACCTCGACGGCACCAACATCTATATGACCCTGGCCGTGCTGTTCCTGGCCCAGGCGACCAATACACACCTGCCGCTGGAACAACAACTGACCTTGCTGGCGGTGGCCATGCTCACCTCCAAAGGCGCCGGTGCAGTGGTCGGCGCTGGCTTCGTGGCATTGGCCGCCAGCCTGGCGGTGGTGCCGACGGTGCCGGTGGCGGCGATGGTGTTGATCTTGGGCGTTGACCGCTTCATGGCTGAATGCCGCTCGCTGACCAATATCATCGGCAACGCCGTCGCAGCCCTGGTGGTGGCTGCGTGGGAGGGTGAGCTGGATCGCGAGAAAATGGCGCCCATCGCCCTCAAGCGCGGCCGCCATGCGCGGGCGGCCCAGGCGGCACAGGCGAAGATCGCTGCCGAATAAGCAATAACGCCCGGGCGTGCCGGAAGGCGCGCCGATCCGGTGCTATTCTGGCGGCTCATGCCGCCACGTCTGTTTCTGATGACCCATAAGAAAGATACCGTGCCCCTACCCGAAGACCTGCGGGTGTTCCTGACCGTGATCCGCAAGGCTGGCTTCGCCGCCGCCGCCGATGAACTGGGGCTGTCGCCTGCGTATGTCAGCAAGCGCATCCAGATCCTCGAAACCACCTTGGCAACGCGCCTGCTGCACCGTACCAGCCGCCGCATCGCCTTGACCGAAGACGGTGAGCGAGTGCAGCGCTGGGCCGTGCGCATCCTCGAAGATTTCCAGCAACTGGCCGATGAGCTGTCTGACGCCCACGACAGCCCACGTGGCCACCTGCACCTGTGCAGCAGCTTCGGTTTTGGTCGTAACCATGTGGCGCCGGCCCTGTCCTTGTTGGCCGAGCAATACCCGGACCTGGAAATTCGCCTGGACCTGTTCGACCGCGTGGTGGATATCGTCAGCGAGGGCTTTGACCTGGAAATTCGCGTAGGCGATGACATACCCGGCCAGCATATCGGCCGACGCCTGGTGAGCAATCGCCGGGTGCTGTGCGCCGCGCCGTCCTACCTCAAGCGACGCGGCACACCGCAGCAATTGAGTGACCTGGAGCAGCACGACTGCCTGGTGCTCAAGGAGCGCGACAACGCCTTCGGCATCTGGAACCTGGAGCGCGATGGCGCCCCTGAAAGCGTGCGCGTGCGCGGGCCGCTGTCCTCCAACAACGGCGAGATCGTGTTGCAATGGGCGCTGGATGGGCGCGGCGTATTGCTGCGCTCGATGTGGGATGTGAAGCCACTGCTGGAACAAGGCAAACTGGTGCAGGTGCTGCACGACTGCACCCAGAGTGCCAACGTGTGGGCGGTATACCCGACACGGTTGGCCTACTCCGGGAAATTAAGAGCCTGCGTGGAGTTTTTGCAGGAGCACTTCAAGGGCTTGTCGATCTGACGCTCCGGTGGGCGCTGTAACCCAGCCACACCGTCATGACCAGCAACGCGGTCAGCGGCAGACCATGGAACAACACGATCACCTGGGCCGGCGTCCACGTCAGGTAGAACGGCCCTACCACCAGCATGCCCACACCGAAGCCGGCCATCTGGATCAGGGTCAACAGGCTGAACAGCGGCAAGCGCAGGCTATCGGGCTCGCTTTGCGCGCGTGAGACCAACGCCACCTCGGACACACCATCGCCCAGCCCGGCCCACACCACCAGCAGCAGCGCCAGCCACAGCTCGGTTTGCTGGAAGGTCAGGATAAAGCCACTGGACATCAGCGCCACGCCCAGCATGAACAGGCGCTCCATGGCCTGAGTGCCGCGGCCCTTCAACAGCGCACTGGCAATGCGCGCCCCGACAAACTTGCCGCACGCCCACACCGCCAGCAGATAGCCCATGACGGTTTTGGCGGTGTCCGGCGAAATGTACTGCGACAACACCGGCCAGCCGACGTTATGCGCGGCGCTGCCGAGGGTGTCGAGCATGCTGATCAACAACATTGCCGCGAGCACGGGTGCGCCGCGCAGGCCTTGGGTCAGCTCGCGCCATTCAGCCGCGAGCCCGCGGTGCGCGGCAACGGCGATCGAGAACAACGCGCGTAACGGCAGGATCAGGCAGGCCGCCAAAACGTAGGTGCCAATGTTGACGGCAAATACCGCCTCGAATCCGCCCGTGGCAATCAACAAACCGGAGAGCAGGCTGCCGAACACCGCACCGGTCGCCGCCGCCGACGTGATCCACGCATTGGTGCTCACTCGCTGCTCAAGCGCGACCCAGGTGGGCAGCTGGCTGTTCAGGCCAATGGCAAACAGCGAGTTGCACAAGCCAATGCCGAACGCGATAAAGGGCAGCACGTTGAGCTGATGCGCCGGTATCAGCACCAACAGCGGCAACAGCAGCAATGCCCTGGCCAGGTCCAGCCCTGCCAGTGTGCTGCGCCCGGGAAAACGCCGAAAAAACGGAATGCCGAACAGGCTGGCGACAATCCCGCCGGTGACGCGGCACGCCAGAAACACACTGACAAACACCACGCTCTGGCTGAGCCAGTAAACGTAGGTGGACAGCGCCACCAGGTTGAGGAACGCGCCAAAATCCGACACGCCGCGGGCAAAGAAGATCAAGCGGGCATTGCGCGTCGACAGGGTCAGCTGTGGATCATGGCTCATGCAGGTTGCGCCTCTTCGTCAGTCGGCACGCCGCGCAGGCTCACCAGCAGCACGTCGCGCCAGGCCGGCGCCGCATCGGCATGGGGCCGCACATCGCTGGCGCGATGGTAGAGCCCACGGTCGTTGATCACGATGGTTTCCAGAAACGCCTCCATCGCCAGGTTGAACACCCGGCTTTGCTCGGCCGGCGAGGTAAATACTTCCGAAACCACCGGCACCGTGTTGCTCTGGCCAATGAAGTGCATGAACACCCAGTCCAGGCCATCCTGGTGAATTCCCGAGGTCGTCGGACTGCTCGATTGCCCATCCGCGCAAACGCGGAACTGGTGAATATCGATCGTATAAGCCTGCTCGCCCAGGTGCGGGGCAATCACCGCGAGGTCGGTGGCCAACAGCTTCTGCATCAGCGGGTGCTCGATAAAGCCGTCCTCGCAATAGCTCAAATGGTTCACGCCCTGCCGATAATTGACGGCGTAGGTGACCGGCGACGTGAACGCGGTGTTGCGGTCAAGCTGCAACTGCCGCGAAGGCAATAGACGATAGCGCAGGATGCGGCGCTCGCGGTGGGTGTATGCCTTGAATGCCTCGTCCCGCACCAGATTGGCCCAGTAGGCTCGAAAGCTCTGCTCTTGCCCGGGCTCAACGCCGATCAACGCGCCGTAGTCCCGACGGTGACAGTAGTGATGGTCGCGCAAATGCGTAGAGATCTGTGGGATGTCCATAGGCGCTAAACCTTATTCTCGATGATCACGTGCAGGTTGTGCCTGATCGCGTCATGCAAGGCGTAAGCGTCGGCGGCATCGTCGACCTTGGCCCAGCACTTGAGCAAATAGTGCTCCTCGATATCGGCGTCGAGGCAGTGGCCGGCGTCCAGTTGAGCGTACTCCAGCACGGCGGCGTGGTGATCGAGAAACTGCACGCCCTCAATCCCCTTGAAGCGGCCACTGTGCTCCGGGTAAATCGCCAGCATCGCGTAGTGCTGGCTGCCGTTGGCGACCTTGTGCGCGCCGGCCTCCAGTTGCGCGTTAACCCCCGGCTCGCCCAGCAGCAGCGACATATACAGCTGGTAGGGATTGATCGCGGCCAGGTCTCGGAACGCCGCGTTGACATACAGCCCGCCCACGCGCGGGTTGATCTCAATGACCACGGGGCCTTGATCGGTCATGCGAAATTCGAAATGCACCACCGCGTTGGTCAGCCCGACCGCGCGCAGGCATGCCGTGGCGTACGTGCGGATCTGCTCGCACTGCTCGGCCGTGAAAGAGGTCGGCGGAGAAATCAGCAGGTTCTCCAGCACGGTGCCGCTGCGCTCGGTCAGCATGAGTTTCTCGTTGATCAGCAGCGCGTGGATGCGCTCGCCGACAACCACGCATTCCACGCTGCCTTCAATGCCCGGGATATAGCCTTCCAGCAGGATGCTACGCCCCGGAAGGTACTCGCGCGCCTGACCGTCGACTGCCGGCAAACGGTGCGCGCAACCGTAGAAATCCGCGTAAGCCGCCGCGCCGTGGCCGCTCACGAACTGCGCGTAATGGCTGCGCAACTGCGCCCAGTTGGAGCACTTCTTGATAAAGGCCGACGCACCGCCAAAAGGCGGTTTGGCAATGAGCGGATAGCCCACCCGCTCGGCGCCTGCCTGAAGCTCCTGCTCGTTATTGCACAGTGCAAACGGCACCGAGCGCAGCCCGTGCTTTTGCAGCACGCTGCGCATCAGGTACTTGTTATTGCACGCGGCAATCGCCTGCGCACAGCTGTACACCAGCCCCAGGCGCTTGCAGGTGTTTGCAACGATGCAACCCACTTCGCCCAATGCAGACGGGTGCCCGGCCTGGCAGAAAATCGCGCGAATCTGGTAACGCCCGTCCAGCCGGCCCACCAGGTCCAGAATCGATTGTTCGCTTAATGCCTCGAGCAGGAACACTTCATCACTGTCGTCGCGCAGTCGCTGCAGGTGATGACGCCCCGCGACCCCGGCGGTTAGACAGGCCAGGCCTTGTGCGCGGGCGACCGCAAAGTGCGGCTCGCGGTAGTTGTAACGCACCGAGGCACTGTCATCGACATCAATAAAAAGAACCGCCTCTTGCTTCATGACCATCATTGCCTCTTCCGTGAGTTAATTCAGGCATCCTGCCAACTGCACCAGTGCCCTTCCCAATTACGAAAACGATAATGGCGCTGCCCCTCGTGCACTTCAAAATGTGGCAAGTCTTCAGGCTTTTCAAAGTCCAGCAACGGCACCGTAAACTTGCCTTGTGCGTGCGGCAGTACATATTCGGGCAGGGCAATGTTCGACACGCGCCGTTTGAGCCGATCCATAATAGCGATCGCCTGGCTGATCGAGGCTTTATATTCGGACGCCCCCGGCGAAAACGGCATGAAGTGATACAAGTAATACGGTTTTACGCCGAGACGATAAAGATCAATAAAGAGTGTATGCAAGGTGGCTTCATCATCATTCACGCCGCGCAACAATGGCATGTTGGAGAACACTATCGGCACGGCACGCTGAATACGTTTAACCGCCGCCGCAAAATCAGCCGTCAGTTCAAGTGGGTGGCAAACGTGCACCCCAAATGCGTTGACGTTGTACTTCTCGAGCATGGCCACCAATTCATCGGTTACCCGGAACGGGTTGAAACTCAACGCCCGTGAATGGATTCGAATCAGCAGGTCGTCGCGGATCGAACGCAACGCCGCAAGGTTTTCTTCCAGCTTGCGGTCACCCAGCATCAACGGGTCACCGCCGCTTAGGATCACTTCTTCAATGGCCGGGTTGCCGCGGATGTACGCCACCGAATCCTTGAACGAGTCGGTGCTGGCGTTGGCCTTCTCCGTGCCGACCTGCAAGGTGCGCAGTGCCTCAAAGCAAAATTGGCAATAGGCATTGCAGGTGTTGGTCATGCGCAGGATCACGCGGTTGTCGTACTTGTGCTGGCAAATGGGCGTTTTCATCTCATGCCCGAGTTCCCAGTTCTCCGACGTTCCGTCGTAATCGCCCGCCACCTGCTCGCTCCAGTAAGGCACCACTTGGCGCCACAGCGGATGGTCGGTAATCGGGCCGCTGGTGAGTGAGCGCTTGATCAGATCAATGTAATAAGGCGTGATCTGCATCTTGCGGTCTTGCAAGTTGTGCTCGATATGCGCCGTTATTTCCTCACTCCATCCCCCGCAGGCAATGCGCAAGGCCGGCTCATCGCGCAGGGCGTGCTTTTGCTGCCAGCGCCAATCTTGCCATTGCACCGAGCGATGGGTGGCTTGATCAAAAATCGACATGAGTAGGTACTCTCTGTGTTTTAACTTATGTTATGGGCAGATAAGTACCTGCCGTCCCGGACCGGAACAACATTACTATCTGCAACAAAGACAACTGTTTACAGGCGAGCGCGCGCAATCAGGTTATTAACGTGATCACCGACACCCAGGAGACATAACCACTCACTCAACGGCCATAATATTAACTTCCCTTTCTTATAATGTGCTGACTTCCAAGCCAGCCCCCACTTAAGCCGATGGTCTGCGGGGTGTCAACCCAATACCCTTGTGGTTTTTCCGGGATTACTCTTTCAACTGGCCACACCGCCTGTAATGGCGGGCGAAGCCGGCATTTAATGGCTGTTATTTGAAAAGTAAATAGCACACAAAAACGCCCTCTTAATTAAAAGAGGGCGCTGTGTTGGCTACTTATATAACTACGTGTTTATCAACTGAGCCAAGGGTTGGCAGCCAAATGTTCGCGTTCAAATGCTTTGATTTGCTCACTGCGCTGCAACGTGCTGCCAATGGCATCCAGACCCAGCAGCAACGCGGTCTTGCGCAAGGTGTCGATCTGGAACGCAATGACCTGGCCATCCGCCAGACGAATTTGCTGAGCCTCCAGGTCGACACTGATCTGCGCCTGATCCGCCTGGCTGACAGCCTGTCCGAGTGTGTGCACCTGCGCGTCGTCCAGAGTGATGAGCAACACCCCGTTGCGCTGGCAGTTGTCATAAAAGATCCCGGCAAAACTGCTGCCGATCAGCGCGCGAATGCCCATTTGTTTCAAGCCCCACACCGCGTGCTCGCGGCTGGAACCGCAGCCAAAGTTGGGCCCGACGACCATGAAGCGTGCGCCCTGCCAGCCCGGCTGGTTCAACACGAACGCGGGGTTGGGCTCACCGGACGCCAGAAAGCGCAGATCGAAGAACAGCCCCCGGTCCAGGCCGCTGCGGTCGATGCCTTTGAGAAACTGCTTGGGCATGATCACGTCGGTGTCGATATTGGCGGCCAGCATCGGCGCGGCCTTGCCGGTGACCACAGTAAAAGGTTGCAGGCTCATGCACGGTCTCCAAAGTGGCGAATATCAGTGAGGCGGCCGGTGATCGCGGCAGCGGCGACCATTGCCGGGCTCATCAGGTGCGTGCGTGCGCCGGCGCCCTGGCGGCCTTCAAAGTTGCGGTTGGTGCTGGACGCACAGCGGTCGCCGGGGGCCAGCACATCGTCGTTCATCGCCAGGCACATCGAGCAGCCGGACTGGCGCCACTCGAAGCCGGCGTCGATAAAGATCGCCGCCAACCCTTCGGCCTCGGCCTGGTCGCGCACTTCGGTGGAGCCGGGCACGATCATCGCCCGTACGTGCTCGGCCACGTGTTTGCCGCGCACCACGCTGGCGGCGTCACGCAGGTCTTCGATGCGGGCATTGGTGCAGGAGCCGATAAACGCATGGCTGATGACGATGTCGCTCAGCGGCATGCCGGCTTCCAGGCCCATGTAGTTAAGGGCACGGCGCATGTCCTGGCGCAGGATCAGGTCGCTGACGTCCTGCGGGTCGGGCACGCGGGCGCCAATGGGGGCAGCCTGGTCGGGGCTGGTGCCCCAGGTGACCATGGGTTCCAGGGTGGTTGCATCCAGGTGCACTTCCTGGTCGAACACGGCGTCGGCGTCCGAATGCAATTGGCGCCAGCCCACCAGTGCCTGTTCCCATAACTCGCCCTTCGGCGCGCGGGGCTTGCCCTTGAGGTAGCTGAAGACTTTTTCGTCCGGCGCCATGAAGGCGCCGCGCGCACCGGCTTCGACCGCCATGTTGCAGATGGTCATGCGTGCCTCGACGCTCAACGCGTCGATGGTGGAGCCGCGAAATTCGATGGCGTAGCCGGTGGCTCCGGAGGCACCGATCTTGCCGATCAAGGCCATGATGACGTCCTTGGACGTGAGGCCTCGCGCCAGGTCGCCTTCAACCGTCACGCGCATGCTTTTCAGGCGTTTGTAGACCAGCGTCTGCGAGGCCAGCAGGTGCTCGATTTCCGAAGTGCCGATGCCAAACCCGAATGCGCCGAGGGCGCCGTAGGTGGTGGTGTGGCTGTCGCCGGCGGCGATCACCATGCCCGGCAGGATAAAGCCCTGCTCCGGGGCGATTACATGTTCGATGCCTTGGCGTTTGTCGAGGATATCCAGCAGCTCGATGCCGAAATCGCGGCAGTTTTCTGCCAGGTACGAGACTTGCCGCGCCCCGCCTGCGTCGGGCATCGCCGCGATGCGCTTGGGCGTGGTGGGGTTTACATGGTCGACCACCGCCAGCGCCGTGCCGGGACGCCACACCCCGCGGCCGGCGTCGCGCAGGCCGCTGAAGGCCTGGGGGCTGGTGTATTCGTTGATCACCTGGCGGTCTATATAAAGCAGGACATGGCCCTGGTCATCCAGGGGGCACACCGTGTGGGAATCGATGTGTTTGGCGTAGAGGGTTCTGGCAGTCATTTTTCTTAGGGCTCACGTTTCTTGAGGCGGGCTCAACGGTATAAATCCATCCTACGCAGCCCTTGGGCCCTATCAATGGCGACCGGGTGATGGCTTGGAACATGTTTCGTGTTCGATGAAGGCCTGCCAGCGCCTTGAATGGAAACCTGAAACATTTTCTTTCATATCCGGGTTAGGGATTTCCAAACCTCATCCGTCTTAACTTAGATACAGCCCGTCGCGTCAGCAAAAGCTACGACCGGCCTTTTCCGGGCCTCCTCCGCCCTCCTCCGATCAAGACCCGCATTCACATGTCGAAGAAGTCACGCTCAAAACTCTGGTTTCTCGTACACAGCTGGCTGGCATTGCCCATCTGGTTTTTTGTACTGATCGTCTGCGTCACCGGCACCCTGGCGGTGGTCAGCCAGGAAATCGTCTGGCTGGCCAACCCGGATATCCGCGCGAGCAAGCCGTCGGATGATGCCCACATGCTGAGCTTTGACCAGGTGATTGCCGCCATCAAGCGCGAAGAACCCCAGGTGATCGTGCAATCGATCATCCGCCCGGACGAAACGCACTTTGCGCTGAGTGTCGACCTCAGCTACCCGGACGGGCGTTCCGTGGAGGTCTACGTCAACCCGTACACCGGGGCGATCCAGGGCATCAGCCCGTCGTTCGATTTCAAGCAATTTACCCGCGCGCTGCATGGCTGGTGGCTGGTGCCGTTCACCAACGGCTTCAGTTGGGGCTGGTACCTGGTTTCGGCGCTCGGCCTGCCATTGCTGGCGTCGCTGGTCACCGGGCTGGTCGTCTATAAACGCTTCTGGAAAGGTTTTCTGCGCCCCACCCTGCGCATCCGCCACGGCGCGCGAATTTTCTGGGGCGACTTCCACCGCCTGAGTGGTATCTGGTCGATCTGGTTTATCGCGGTGATTTCCATCACCGGCACCTGGTTCTTGATCCAGGCGATTTTGGGGGACAACCAGATTTCCATCTCCAGCGAACCGATCGTCCCAGTGATTGCTCGCGAGAAAGTGCCGATGTCTGCGCCCGGCGTGCCGGCACCGATGATCGCGCTGGACGAAGCCATCGAAATCGCCACCCAACGCATTCCAGGGCTGGACGCCACATTCGTGTTCCTGCCGCTCAACGCCTACAGCCACCTGCAAATCGGCGGGCGCGGCTGGTACCCGTTGATGTTCCAGACCGCTCAACTCAACCCCTACAGCGGTGAAATCGCGGTGTCGCACCTGCTCTCCGATCGCTCGACGCTGGAGTTCGTCACCGAATCCATGCGCCCGCTGCACACCGGCGACTTTGGCGGGCTGTGGATCAAGCTGATCTGGGCGTTCTTCGGCCTGGTGCTGAGCATGATGGTGTTGAGCGGCCTGCTGATCTGGACCAAGCGCACCGCGCTGGCCACCCTCAATGCCCTCAAGCGCGAAGCCAAGAACCAACGTGCGCCTGCTGCCGCTCCCGCCCTGCAGGCTGAAACCTCGGAGGCCAAATAATGAGCAAGGTCAGTGCAACACCGCCTTCGCCGCTGCGCGCCGTTTGGCTGAAATGGCGGTTCCATATCAACATCCTGCTGTTGCTGGTGCCGCTGGGGTTCATGCCCAAGTACTTTGCCGATGCCGCGTTGTTTCGCGGGGATACCGGCATTGGTGAGCGAGTGGTCGGTGACGTGCAGGTCGGGCCCTGGAGCCTGAAACTCGCCGAATTCCGCAATGAAGGCCCGCGCCCGGACCCGGCCGGCCCGATGAAATTCTTCAACGCTGCCCTGTGCGACACCTGCGCCGAGCAGGTCAAGGCCACCTACTTGCGTATCGGCAAGCCCCGCAGCCTGCGCGCCGCCGGAGTGATCTTCTTCGGCACGCCGTACCGCATGGGCGCCGCCCTGCCGGTGCCGGAACGCACGCCGGCCGACGCCGAACTGTGGATCACCATGGAAGGCTGGGACGGCACGATGCACCAGGGTTCCATCCCGCTGAGCCAGGCTTCGCCTGCCACCATTGCCTGGCTGAACAAGCAAGGAGTTAAACCATGACGTTGACGCGCCTGACCCGCGCCGGTGCAGCACTGTTGCTCTGCGCCGGTTTCAGTACCACCGCCCTCGCCCACAACCCGATGTGCGAATGCAAGGAAATCCCCGGCGAGCAGGTCCAGTGCACCGGCGGTTTCTCCGACGGCAGCGGCGCCCCGGGCGTGACCCTGGACGTGATCGGCTACGACGAAACCATCCTGCTGCCCGGCAAGCTTGGCCAGGACTCGACCCTGACCTTCAAGAAGCCCGCCGCCGAGTTCTATGTGCTGTTTGACGCGGGCCCCGGTCACGTGGTGGAAATCGACCAAGCGGATATCCAGCCTCAATGAGCACCACACAAGTTGTACGCCCCTCCGGTGCCGGCCACGAAACCCTCTACGTGCTGTTGCTGTGCCTGATCATCCTGGCGGTGGCCGGCTCGGTGATCGCCCTGCACGGTGAAACCCAGGAAGTTGCGGCGCTGCCCAGCCACCAGCTGGATGCACGCCGCGACCTCAGTGCCTCCGAGCAAGGCATCTACGCCGACCTGCGGGTGACTCTGGATGAGATCCAGCTGCTGCAACAGGAGCAAAGCGCCCTGCCAACGCCTGAACAATTGGCCGAAGAAGGGTTTGCGCCGTTTGCCCAGGACGCCAGTTCGGTCAGCCGTGGCGACCATCGCTGGCAATTGCTGGAGCCTTCGGCCTACTTGGGCGTGAGCCAGACGCCAAGCACCAGCGGCTCGCTGCTGATGCGCGTGCACGGCGCCGAGCCGGATATCTGGCTCAACCGCCAGGCCAACCTCGCCGCCCCTTCCGACCTCTCTGACCAGGCGCTGATCGCGGCCGGCTGGCAGCAGGTGGTCGCGCAATTCGATGCCGGCGTCACGCGCCAGCACCGTCACTGACCCGAGAAGATCGAGTGCCCATGTCCATTTCATCTCCCCTGCTGCGCCTGTTGCTGATCAGTCTGTTCAGTGTGTTGCTGGCGCCTTTGGCCAACGCCGAGGCGGCCAAACGCCTGCGCATCGGCATTACGCTGCACCCTTATTACAGCTACGTCACCAACATCGTCGGCGACAAGGCCGAGGTGGTGCCGTTGATCCCGGCCGGTTTCAACCCACACGCCTACGAGCCGCGCGCCGAAGACATCAAGCGCATCGGCACCCTCGACGTGATCGTGCTCAACGGCGTCGGTCATGACGATTTCGCCGACCGCATGATCGCCACCAGCGAGCGCCCGGACATCCCGGTGATCGAGGCCAACGCCAACGTGCCGCTGCTGGCCGCCACCGGCAATGCCGCGCGCGGCGCAGGCAAGGTGGTCAACCCGCACACCTTCCTGTCGATCAGCGCCTCGATTGCCCAGGTCAACAACATCGCCCGCGAGCTGGGCAAACTCGACCCGGACAACGCCAAGACCTACACCCAGAACGCCCGTGTGTACGGCAAGCGCCTGCGCCAGATGCGCGCCGACGCGCTGGCCAAGCTGACCAGCGCGCCCAACCCCGACCTGCGCGTGGCCACCGTGCATGCGGCCTACGACTACCTGCTGCGTGAGTTCGGCCTGGAAGTCACGGCGGTGGTCGAGCCTGCCCACGGCATCGAGCCCAGCCCTAGCCAGTTGAAGAAGACCATCGACGAACTGCGTGCCCTGGACGTGAAGGTGATCTTTTCGGAGATGGATTTCCCGTCCACCTACGTCGAGACCATCCAGCGCGAATCCGGCGTGAAGCTGTACCCGCTATCGCATATCTCCTACGGCGAATACACCCCTGAGAAGTACGAAGTGGAAATGACCGGCAACCTCAACACCGTGGTGCGGGCGATTCAGGAGTCCGGGGCATGACGGCGGCGGAACAGCTGAAGGTGGCCAGCATTGGTCCGACAATCGAGTTCGACACGGTGTCGCTGACCCTGGGCCGCACCACCATTCTTGACGGCGTGAGGTTCCAGGTAGAGCCAGGCAGCATCCATGCATTGGTGGGCCCCAATGGCGGCGGTAAAAGCTCGCTGATCAAGACCCTGTTGGGGCAAATGCCGCACCAGGGCCACTTGCGCCTGCACTGGCAGGCCACGCCCGGCACCATCGGCTATGTACCGCAAGCGCTGGAGTTCGACCGTGGCTTGCCGATGACCGTCGACGACTTCATGGCCGCCATGTGTCAACGGCGCCCGGCGTTTCTCGGCCTGTCCAGGCACTACGCCGGGGCAATCGGCGAGGCGCTCGAACGGGTGGGCATGCAGGACAAACGTAAACGCCGCATGGGCGCGTTATCGGGCGGTGAGCGTCAGCGCGTATTGCTGGCCCAGGGCCTGATTCCGGCTCCGCACCTGCTGGTGCTGGATGAACCGATGTCGGCGCTCGATGAAGCCGGCATCCAGGTCTTTGAACGCCTGCTGAATGACTGGCGCCTGGCCGGGATCACCGTGCTGTGGATCGAGCACGACCTTGAAGCTGTGGGCCGCCTGGCCGACCGCGTCACTGGCCTCAACCGTCGTGTGCTGTTCGACGCCACGCCTAAAGAAGCGCTTACCCCGGACCGCCTGCTGACCCTGTTCTCCACTCACCCCCGGAGCCCGGCACCATGAGTTATGAAGCGTTTCGTCTGATGGTCCAGAGCTGGGCCTCTTCCGGCTATCTGCCGGAAGCGCTGGCCTATGGGTTTGTGGTCAATGCCTTGCTCGCCGGTTTGCTGATCGGCCCGGTACTGGGCGGCCTGGGCACGCTGGTGGTGGTCAAGCGCTTCGCGTTTTTCTCCGAAGCGGTCGGGCATGCCGCGCTGACCGGCGTGGCCGTGGGCATTCTGTTAGGTGAACCCTATACCGGGCCGTATGGTGCGCTGTTCGGCTACTGCCTGCTGTTCGGCATCCTGCTCAATTACCTGCGCAACCGCACCGGCCTGGCGCCGGACACCTTGATCGGCGTGTTCCTCTCCGTGTCGCTGGCGTTGGGCGCGAGCCTGTTGCTGATTCTGGCGGGCAAGATCAACGTGCACATTCTGGAAAACGTGCTGTTTGGTTCGGTGCTGACGGTCAACGGCAATGATTTGCTGGTGCTGGCCGTGGTCGGCTCGCTGGTGATGGCGCTGGCGTTGCCGCTGTACAACCGCATCATGCTCGCCAGTTTCAACCCGCAACTGGCCGCCGTGCGCGGTGTGGCGGTAAAGACCCTGGACTACCTGTTCGTGATTCTGGTGACGCTGATCACCGTGGCGGCGGTCAAGGTCATCGGCGCGATCCTGGTGGGCGCCCTGCTGGTGATTCCAGCCGCGGCGGCGCGCCTGCTGAGCCAGTCGCTCAAAGGTTTTTTCTGGGTGTCGGTAGTGATCGCCACCGTCAGCACGCTGTGCGGCATCCTGCTGCCGATCATCTTCGACCTGCCTATTCCGTCCGGCGCCGCGATCATTCTGGTTGCCGGTATCGCTTTCGCCTTCGCCGCCATCGCGCGCGGCACTGTGCCCAGCCTCAAAGGGAATCTTGGATAATGCGCCCTTGTTTTCGCCCACTGGCCTTGGCCATCGCTTGTTTGGTCAGCACTTCGGCGCTGGCCGCCGTCGATGGTTTTAATCCCAACGACTTCAAAGTCAACCAAGGTCTCGGCCATGCCGCGCTGACTAAAGCAAAGAAGTCGGTCAAAGTCGTGGCCTCGTTGCCCATCACTTACGGCTTGGCCGAGGTACTGCTAAAAGGCACCGACGTGAAGCTTGAACGCGCCGCCCCTGCCAACCTGCCAGGTTCTCGGCAGGTGTCCTACTTCACCGGCCGTGGCGCGCAGACACTGAATACCCTCGCGTCGGACGCCGACGCCGCCATCGGCCTGCGCTCGTTGTGGCCGGATGACCCGCTGTATCCGGTGGCGCGGCGCAGCAATATCCGCATCGTCGAAATCGACGCTGCGCGCCCGGTGGACGGCGGCCTGCCGGGCATTGCCGTGCAACCAGGCAGCACCGACGGGCTGAACAGCCAGCCCTGGCAGTCAAGCAACAATATGGGGCGCATGGCCGATGTGATGGCCGCCGACCTGAGCCGGCTGGCGCCGAATGCCAAACCGACGATTGATGCCAACCTCGCCGCCCTCAAGCAGCGCCTGCTCAAACTCAACGCCGACAGCGAAGCGCGCCTGGCGCAGGCCGATAACCTGAGCGTGGTCAGCCTGAGCGATCACTTTGCGTACCTGGTCAGCAGTCTGAACCTGGAAGTGGTCAGCACCGATGCACGGCCGGACGCCGACTGGACGCCCGAAGCGCTGCAGGGGTTAACCGCCCGCTTGAAGGACAGCGACGTGGCCGTGGTGCTGCACCATCGTCAACCGAGCGAAGCGGTGAAAGCAGCAGTGACGGCATCCGGTGCGCAGCTATTGGTGTTGAACGTCGACGGTGCGGACCCGGTGGCGGAGTTGGAAGGCAACGTGGATCAGGTGATCAAGACACTGATGCCATAGGCGAGCGATTCTTCAAGTCGATCTCGGTTCAAGTGTGGGAGCTGGCTTGCCTGCGATAGCATCAATGTTATTTGCCTGATGTACCGAGGCGCCCGCATCGCAGGCAAGCCAGCTCCCCCATTAAGCTCGCGGTGCATCCGCTGACTGTCGGCCAGCCCAGCACCCGAATGTCACACCACATCCACGCCTACGTGAATCGCATCATGGCGCCAGAACTCCAGGTCGCAGTCGATCAACCGCTGGTGCTGGTCATAGTTGACCCGGGCAATGCGCAAGCCCGGGCTGCCCACCGACACGCGCAACGCGGCGGCGGCCTCCACCGGCAGTGACGTCGGCACGATTTCAAAGCGCACACGGCCATAGTGCAGGTCGTACTTGCGCGCATACAGCTCGGTCATCGACTGATTCAGATCACACCCCAGAATCCCCGGAAAGTACTGCGGGTTCAGGTAGTGCTCCACATACAACACCAGGCGCCCATCAATCCGTCGGCCTCGGCAGATCTGGATCACACTCGACAGCGCCGGCAACTGCAACCACGCGCACACTGCTGCCGACGCCGGTTGCAGCCGCGCAGAAATCACTTCGGTGGACGCCACCCGGCCCTGATCCCCAACCATCGCGTGAAAGTGGCTGCGTTGCATCAGGTTGTAGGCCAGCCGCGGCGGCGAAACGAACCAGCCACGGCGCTCCTCACGGTAAATCTGGCCTTGGGCTTCCAGCTGTAACAAGGCTTCCCGCACGGTAATGCGAGTGGTACCGAACAACTCGCTGAGCTTGCGCTCGGCGGGCAATTTACTCGCGGGCGGCAACAGGCCGTGGTCGATCTGCTCTTGCAGCGCCAGGCCGATGGATGTCACCGCCTTGATTGCCTCATCACGCATCAACGTTACCTATCTGGACTAGACCAGCACCGTTCAGGTGCACAAACCGCTCCGTAAATGGGCTTTTGCTACTGCGTGCCAGCCTAGGCATTACAGATGACCGACAGATGACAGTCGCTGTCCACGCCCTGCACCACACCCTGCAATACATCGGCCAAGTCCAGGGCCTGCGGGCACTTGGGCATGGTCTACGCTAAGCCTGCACTGCGCGACAAAAGCGATTAAAAAACGACATCGACATGAAACTGTCATGCACCGAGCCTAGATTGGCTCAGGTATTGCTCTGACCTAGACCAACACCACCGCAAACGTTCATAAAAACGCCGCGTTGAAAACGCCCAAAGGAGCTTCGGATGAAAAAGCTTTTCCTGGCATCACTGTTAGGCTCGACCATTGCCATGTGCACCGCCGCCATGGCTGCTGATACCGATCTAAGGACTCTGGAAGCCGCCGCGAAAGCCGAAGGCGCCGTCAACAGCGTCGGCATGCCCGATGACTGGGCTAACTGGAAAGGCACCTGGGAAGACCTGGCCAAGACCTACGGCCTCAAGCACATCGACACCGACATGAGCTCGGCCCAGGAAATCGCCAAATTCGCCGCCGAGAAAGACAACGCCAGCGCCGATATCGGTGACGTCGGCGCCGCCTTCGGCCCGATCGCGGTGAAACAGGGCGTGGCCCAACCGTACAAGCCGAGCACCTGGGCGCAAGTGCCGGACTGGGCAAAAGATAAAGATGGCAACTGGGCCCTGGCCTACACCGGCACCATCGCCTTTATCGTCAATAAAAAGCTGCTGCACGGCTCCGAAGCCCCAACAAGCTGGGCTGACTTGAAAACCGGCAAATACAAAGTTTCCATCGGTGACGTGAGCACCGCCGCCCAGGCCGCCAACGGCGTGCTCGCGGCAGCCTTGGCCAACGGTGGCGACGAGAAGAACATCCAGCCTGCGCTGCTGATGTTCGCCGACATCGCCAAGCAAGGCCGCCTGTCGCTGGCCAACCCGACCATCGCCACCATGGAAAAAGGCGAAGTCGAAGTGGGCGTGGTCTGGGACTTCAACGGCCTGAGCTACAAAGCCAAGATGGCCAACCCGGATGACTACGTGGTGCTGATCCCATCGGACGGCTCGGTGATTTCCGGCTACACCACCATCATCAACAAATACGCCAAGCACCCGAACGCCGCCAAGCTGACCCGTGAGTACATCTTCAGCGACGCCGGCCAGACCAACCTGGCGCGCGGCAACGCCCGTCCGATCCGTGCCGAGCACTTGACCTTGCCGGCTGACGTGCAGGCCAAGCTGCTGCCGAACGAGCAATACAAGAAAGTCACGCCGATCAAGGATGCCGACGCTTGGGAGAAGACCTCCAAGGCACTGCCGCAAAAATGGCAGGAAGAAGTCATCATCAATATGCAGTAAGGCTTCAAACCACATTGGCTCTCCACTGGAGATCCAATGTGGAAGCGGGCTTGTGTGGGAGCGGGCTTGCTCGCGAAAGCGGTGGTTCAGAGAAAGAAGTGTTGCCTGACACACCGCTTTCGCGAGCAAGCCCGCTCCCACATGTTTGATCCCGTTCAGCCAGGGAAATTGAGTCGAACCTACCGTCGCGGAGCCCCAGCCCCTATGAAGCACAACGTCATCCTTGTGGTGCTCGACGGCCTGAACTACGAGGTTGCCCGACATGCCATGGGGCATCTCCAGGCCTATATCGGCGCAGGACGCGCAGCGCTTTACAAACTGGACTGTGAACTGCCGGCCCTGTCCCGGCCATTGTATGAATGCATCCTCACCGGCGTGCCACCCATCGACAGCGGCATCGTCCACAACAATGTCTCGCGCCTGTCCAACCAGCGCAGCATTTTCCATTACGCCACCGACGCCGGCCTCACCACAGCGGCGGCGGCTTACCACTGGGTCAGCGAGTTGTATAATCGCACGCCCTTTATTGCCGCGCGTGATCGCCATACCGACGACAAGGCGCTGGCGATCCAGCACGGGCATTTCTACTGGAATGACCACTACCCGGATTCGCACCTGTTCGCCGACGCCGAAAGCCTGCGCCGCAAACACGCGCCGAATTTCCTCGTGGTGCACCCGATGAACATCGATGACGCCGGCCACAAGCACGGCCTCGATACCTCGCAATACCGCAACAGCGCACGCTCGGCCGACATCATCCTCGCCGATTACCTGCAAGGCTGGCTCGACGCCGGCTACCAGGTGCTGGTGACCGCCGACCACGGCATGAACAACGATCGCTCGCACAATGGCCTGCTGCCCGAGGAGCGTGAAGTGCCCCTGTTTGTGCTGGGCTCGGCCTTCAACTTCGACCCGTCTGCCCGACCCAAGCAAACCGAACTGTGTGGCACTGTCTGCGAACTGCTCGGGGTGCCCCACGACAAACCTGTATGCCGGGAGCTGTTGAAGTGAATTCCCTAACCCGTGGCAAATGGCTGGCGATCCTCTGCCTGGTGCCCTTTGCGCTGTTCTTTATCGTGTTTGAAATCGCCCCGCTGGTGTGGGTACTGATCAACAGCCTGCAATCGGACGAGTTCGGCTGGGGCGTGGCCAACTTCATCAAGATCTTCAGTTCGAAGTTCTACCTGCAAGCCATCCAGTACAGCCTGGAGATCAGCTTCTACTCCAGCGTGTTCGGCATCATCATCTCGGTGCTCGGCAGCTATTCGTTGCGCCGCGTCGATGGGCCGTTGCGCAATTTCGTCACCGCCTTCGCCAACATGACCAGCAACTTTGCCGGCGTGCCGCTGGCCTTCGCCTTCATCATCCTGCTGGGCTTCAACGGCAGCATCACGATCATGCTCAAGCAGGCCGGAATCATTCAGGACTTCAACCTGTATTCCAAAACCGGCCTGATCATTCTGTACACCTACTTCCAGATTCCATTGGGCGTGCTGCTGCTCTACCCGGCCTTCGATGCGTTGCGTGAAGACTGGCGTGAATCGGCCTCGCTGCTGGGCGCCAGCGGCTGGCAGTTCTGGCGGCACATCGGCTTGCCGGTGCTCACCCCGGCGCTGCTCGGCACTTTCGTGATTCTGCTGGCCAATGCTCTGGGCGCCTATGCCACGGTGTACGCGCTGACCACCGGCAACTTCAACGTGTTGCCGATCCGCATCGCGGCGATGGTCTCCGGTGATATTTCCCTGGACCCGAACATGGCCAGTGCCCTGGCGGTGGTGCTGGTGGCGCTGATGACCGTGGTCACCGTGGTTCATCAACTGCTGCTCAAGAGGAGCTACCATGTCTCGCGCTGAAGCCGGCTCGGCCTCCCTCTACCATCGCGTAGTGGTGTACCTGTTGTTTGCGATTTTGGTGTTGCCGCTGGTGGGCACCTTTGTCTACTCCATTGCCAGCAGTTGGTCAGCGACGATCCTGCCCGCAGGCTTCACGGTGAAATGGTATGTGCAGCTGTGGAGCGACCCACGCTTTCTGGCCGCCTTTGGCCAGTCGCTGCTGGTGTGCGTGGGTGCGCTGATCCTGTCAGTGGTGCTGATTCTGCCGCTGCTGTTCGTGGTGCATTACCACTTCCCCCGGCTCGACGCGCTGATGAACATCCTCATCCTGCTGCCCTTCGCGGTGCCGCCGGTGGTGTCGTCGGTGGGCCTGCTGCAACTCTACGGTTCCGGGCCGCTGGCGATGGTGGGCACGCCGTGGATTCTGATCGGCTGCTACTTCACCGTGGCCCTGCCGTTCATGTACCGCGCGATCACCAACAACCTGCAAGCGATCAACCTGCGCGACTTGATGGACGCCTCGCAATTGCTCGGCGCGAGCACCTGGCAGGCGGCAATCCTGGTGGTGCTGCCAAACCTGCGCAAGGGCCTGATGGTAGCGCTGCTGCTGTCGTTTTCGTTCCTGTTCGGTGAGTTCGTGTTCGCCAACATCCTGGTGGGCACCCGCTACGAAACCCTGCAGGTGTACCTCAACAACATGCGCAACAGCAGCGGCCACTTCACCAGTGCCGTCGTCATTTCCTATTTCTTCTTTGTGCTGGTGCTGACCTGGGCCGCCAATATCTTGAACAAGGACAAAAGCCAATGAGCTTCGTCAGCGTCCAACACCTGCAAAAAGGCTACGCCGGCACCCCGGTGTTCAGTGACATCAATTGCGAGATCGCCAAGGGCGAATTCGTCACCCTGCTCGGCCCGTCCGGTTGCGGCAAGTCGACCTTGCTGCGTTGCATCGCCGGTCTCACGTCAGTGGACAGTGGCAAAATTCTGTTGGATGGCCAGGACATCGTTCCCCTCAGCCCGCAGAAACGCCACATCGGCATGGTGTTCCAGAGCTACGCGCTGTTCCCCAACATGACCGTGGAGCAGAACGTTGCCTTCGGCCTGCGCATGCAAAAGGTCAACGCCGACGACAGCCATAAGCGCGTGCAGGAAGTGCTGCAACTGGTGGAGCTCAAAGAGCTCGCCGGCCGCTACCCGCATCAGATGTCCGGTGGCCAGTGCCAGCGCGTGGCCCTCGCCCGCTCGCTGGTGACCCGCCCACGCCTGTTGCTGCTCGATGAGCCGCTGTCGGCGCTGGACGCGCGGATCCGCAAGCACCTGCGCGAACAGATCCGCCAGATCCAGCGCGAATTGGGGCTGACCACGATTTTCGTCACCCATGACCAGGAAGAAGCCCTGACCATGTCCGACCGCATCTTCCTGATGAACCAGGGCAAGATTGTGCAAAGCGGTGATGCCGAGACGCTCTACACCGCGCCAGTGGATGTGTTCGCCGCCGGTTTCATCGGCAACTACAACCTGCTCGACGCCGACAAGGCCAGCCAATTGCTGCAACGCCCGATCAGTGGGCGCATTGCGATTCGCCCGGAGGCCATCGAACTGAGCCGCAGCGGCGAACTCGACGCACTGGTGCGCAGCCACAGCCTGCTGGGTAACGTGATTCGCTACCGCATCGAGGCACGCGGCGTGGAATTGGTGGTGGATGTGCTCAACCGTTCCGCCGAGGACCTGCACCCGGATGGCCAGCGCCTGGCACTTTCCATCGACCCCAGTGCGTTGTGTGAAGTAGCCTGACGCCACGATTTATTTCAGAGAGCATGACGGATGGCATTGGTAATTTTTGATTTGGACGACACCTTGATCCACGGCGACTGCGCCACCCTGTGGAGCGAGCAGATGGGCCGCCTGGGCTGGGTCGACCCTGAGTCATTCATGCGCAAGAACAACGAATTGATGGACGCCTACGGCCAGGGCAAGCTGCGCATGGAAGCGTTCATGGACTTCAGCCTGGAACCCATGATCGGCCGCACGCCGGAAGAGATCGAGCACCTGGTAGAGCCGTGGGTCGAGGACGTCATCGAGCCGCTGATCTACAGTGACGCCACCAAGACCATCGCTCGCCACCGCGCGAACGGCGACCGGATTCTGGTGATTTCCGCGTCGGGCACCCACTTGGTCAAACCGATTGCGGCACGTATTGGTATTGATGAAGTGCTGGGCATCGACCTGGATGTCAGCCATGGCGTGTACAGCGGCCATACCGTGGGTGTACTGACGTACCGTGAAGGCAAGATCACGCGGTTGCTGGAATGGCTGGAGCAAGAAAGCGAGACGCTCGACGGCGCGTATTTCTACTCGGACTCACGCAATGATTTGCCACTGCTGCTGAAAGTGGATCACCCGCAGGTGGTGAACCCGGACCCGGTGTTGCGTGAGCATGCGCAAAAGGCCGGCTGGCCGATTCATCACTGGGTGTGACACTGCGCTCCTTGAATTGAAATCCAATCCACTGTGGGAGCGGGCTTGCTCGCGAAAGCGGTTTGTCAGTGAAGAATGTTTCATCTGACACTCCGCCTTCGCGAGCAAGCCCGCTCCCACACTTTGATCTCATTTCAGCCGGAGACGGGTGTCAGACCAAACTCTCGTCAATCACCAACACCAATTTCCCGGAAATCTGGTTGCTCGCCAACTCGGCAAACGCCGCCTCGGCATCCTTGATCGGGAAGGTCTTGGCCAGTTGCGGGCTCAAGCGTCCCTCGGCAAACAGGGGCCATACATGCTGGCTCAAATCACTGAACAGGTCTGCCTTGAACTGATCGCTGCGGCTGCGCAGGGTCGAGCCGAGCAGCTGAATGCGCTTGCCCAGCACCTGCGCCAGGTCGAGCTGCGCGTCGCGCCCGCCCATCAAGCCGATCAATACCCAACGGCCGTCCAGGGCCAGCAGCTTGAGGTCCAGCGCGGCGTAGTTGCCACCCACCGGGTCGAGGATCACATCGAACGGCCCGAAATCGCTTAGCCCTTCAATGCCGTCATTACGTACCACGCCGCCCTGGGCACCGAGTGCCTCGCAGTACGCCAGGCGCTGCGCCGAGCCGACGCTGACCCAGCACGGGCTGCCAAACGCCTTGCACAGCTGGATCGCCGCCGAGCCCACGCCACTGGCGCCGGCATGCAGCAAGACTTTTTCACCGGGCTTGAGGCCCGCCAGCTGGAACAGATTCAGCCACGCCGTGCTGTACACCTCGGGCAGAGCCGCTGCTTCGGTCAGCGACAAACCTTCCGGCACAGGCAGTACATGGCGCGCATCCACCACCACTTCTTCGGCCATGCCGCCACCGGCGAGCAATGCGCAAACGCGGTCACCGACCTGCCAGGACGACCCCGGCCCGACCTCACTGATAACCCCGGCGCACTCAAGACCCAGCACGTGGCTGGCGCCAGGCGGCGGCGGATAGAGCCCGGCGCGCTGTAATAAATCGGCGCGATTAAGGCCCGCAGCCGCCACACGAACGCGAACTTGGCCTACATCGCAGGTAGGGCTGGGTTCTGTCAGCCACTCCACATGACCTTCAACGCCTTGCAATGCTTTCACAGTGCCTCCATAGTGAGTCTGGACTGAGCCCGTAGCTGTAGCGCCGGGCTTTTTGCATTATGCGACCGGATCATATGGAACCGGCTCCCTCAAAGACGGCCTAATATGCGTTATCAATTGCCCCCGCGTCGAATCAGCATGAAGCATCTGTTCCCCAGCACCGCCCTCGCTTTTTTCATTGGTCTCGGCTTCGCGTCGATGTCGACCAATACGTTCGCAGCCAACAGCTGGGACAACCTTCAGCCTGATCGCGATGAGGTGATTGCAAGCCTTAACGTCGTCGAGTTGCTCAAGCGCCATCACTACAGCAAGCCGCCGCTGGACGACGCGCGCTCGGTGATCATCTACGACAGCTACCTCAAGCTGCTGGACCCGTCGCGCAGCTACTTCCTGGCCAGCGATATCGCTGAGTTCGATAAGTGGAAGACCCAGTTCGACGACTTCCTCAAAAGCGGCGACCTGCAGCCCGGCTTCACCATCTACAAGCGTTACCTGGACCGCGTCAAAGCGCGTCTGGACTTCGCCCTGGGTGAGCTGGACAAAGGCGTCGACAAGCTTGACTTCACCCAGAAGGAAACCCTTCTGGTGGATCGCAAGGACGCGCCTTGGCTGACCAGCAGCGCCGCCCTTGACGACCTGTGGCGCAAACGCGTCAAGGACGAAGTGCTGCGCTTGAAGATCGCCGGCAAAGAGCCCAAGGCCATTCAAGAGCTGTTGACCAAGCGCTACAAGAATCAGCTGGCACGTCTGGACCAGACCCGTGCCGAAGATATCTTCCAGGCCTACATCAACACCTTCGCGATGTCCTACGACCCGCATACCAATTATCTGTCGCCAGATAACGCGGAAAACTTTGATATCAACATGAGTCTGTCGCTGGAGGGCATCGGTGCCGTCCTGCAAAGCGACAATGACCAGGTCAAGATCGTGCGTCTGGTGCCGGCAGGTCCGGCAGACAAGACCAAGCAGGTCGCCCCGGCCGACAAGATCATCGGCGTGGCCCAGGCCGACAAAGAGATGGTCGACGTGGTCGGCTGGCGTCTGGACGAAGTGGTCAAGCTGATCCGCGGGCCAAAAGGCAGCGTGGTGCGTCTGGAAGTGATTCCGCACACCAATGCACCGAACGACCAGACCAGCAAGATCGTTTCCATCACCCGTGAAGCGGTGAAGCTTGAAGACCAGGCCGTGCAGAAGCAGATCCTGAACCTCAAGCAGGATGGCAAGGATTACAAGCTGGGCGTGATTGTGATCCCGGCCTTCTACCTGGACTTCAAAGCGTTCCGTGCCGGTGATCCGGACTACAAGTCCACCACCCGCGACGTGAAGAAAATCCTGACCGAACTGCAGAAGGACAAAGTCGACGGCGTAGTGATCGATCTGCGCAACAACGGCGGCGGTTCCCTGCAGGAAGCCACCGAGCTGACCAGCCTGTTTATCGACAAAGGCCCGACCGTGTTGGTACGCAACGCTGACGGCCGTGTCGATGTGCTTGAGGACGAGAACCCGGGTGCCTTCTACAAAGGGCCGATGGCGTTGCTGGTCAACCGCCTCTCGGCTTCGGCCTCGGAAATTTTCGCCGGCGCGATGCAGGACTACCACCGTGCGCTGATCGTCGGCGGCCAGACCTTCGGTAAAGGCACCGTGCAGACCATTCAGCCGCTTAACCATGGCGAGCTGAAACTGACACTGGCCAAGTTCTACCGGGTTTCCGGGCAGAGCACCCAGCATCAGGGCGTGCTGCCGGATGTCGACTTCCCGTCGATCATCGACACCAAGGAAATCGGCGAGAGCGCCCTGCCTGAAGCCATGCCGTGGGACACCATCCGCCCTGCGATCAAGCCGGCGTCGGACCCGTTCAAACCGTTCCTGACGCAGTTGAAGGCTGACCATGACGCGCGCTCCGCCAAGGATGCCGAGTTTGTGTTCATCCGCGACAAACTGGCCCTGGCCAAGAAGCTGATGGAAGAGAAAACCGTCAGCCTCAACGAAGCCGATCGCCGTGCGCAGCACACCAGCATCGAAAATCAGCAACTGGTACTGGAAAACGCCCGCCGCAAGGCCAAAGGCGAAGACCCGCTCAAGGAACTGAAGAAAGAAGATGAAGATGCGCTGCCGACCGAGCCGGAAAAAACCAAGCCGGAAGACGACGCCTACCTGTCTGAAACAGGCCGGATCCTGCTCGACTACCTGAAAATCAGCAAACAGGTGGCCAAGCAGTAAATGATGGCAATTTAATGTGATCGCTCCTCGGAGTGTCATCATATAGACATCATTCTGTCGTGAAATGAAGGACCGCAGGCGCCAAGCCTGCGGTCCTTTTTTTCGATCGAGATCGCCATGACCATGACCGAACAGCTGAATGCATTGGGCTCTATCCTGGCTCAAGGCAGTTTGCACAGCCTGTTCCAACCGATCATTTGCCTGTCCGAACGGCGCATCCTCGGCTACGAAGCCCTCAGCCGTGGCCCCTCCAATAGTCCATTGCACTCCCCGGTCGCGCTGTTCTCAGTGGCCGGGCATGCCGGGCGCCTCAGTGAGCTGGAGATGGCCTGCCGCGAAAGCGCGTGTCGACGGTTCAGCGAACAGAAACTGCCAGGCAAGCTGTTCCTGAATATCTCGCCGGAATCCTTGATGGAGACCGCGCATCAACCGGGGCGCACTTTGCAATTGCTGCGCGACTTCGGCATTCCCCCCAGCCAAGTGGTGATCGAACTCACCGAGCAGACCCCCACCGACGACTTCGATCTGCTGCAAACCGCACTGCACCATTACCGCGACATGGGCTTCGCCATCGCCCTGGATGACCTGGGCGCCGGCTATTCCAGCCTGCGGTTGTGGTCGGAGCTGCGCCCTGACTACGTGAAGATTGACCGGCATTTTATCGACGGCATCCATCAGGACGCGCTCAAGCGTGAGTTCGTCGGCTCCATCCTGCAAATCGCCAGGGCGTCGCGGGCACAGGTCATTGCCGAAGGTATTGAGCTACCCGAAGAACTGGCGGTGTTGACCGAGATGGGCGTGGACCTGGTGCAGGGCTACCTGCTTTGCCGCCCGCAGGAGCAGCCGCCCCAGGAAGCACGCCTGATGCTGCCCAAGCAGGATAATGCCAACCTCGCCCTCAGCGAAGAAGGCAGCGACCTCAGTGCCCTGCTTAACGAGCAGCCGGCGGTGGATCAGGACACTGCCACCGCCCAGGTGCTGGAGTCGTTCCGCCGCCAGGCCAATCTCAATTCGCTGGCGGTGCTGGACGGGCGTGGCCACCCGGTCGGCATCGTGCACCGGCATTCATTATCGGACGCACTGCTCAAGCCCTTCGCCACCGATCTGTTCGCGCGCAAGCCCATCAGCCGTTTGATGAGCGATGACTTTTTGGCGGTTGAATTGAGCCAATCGCTGCAGCAAGTCAGCCGCCTGCTGACGAGCCGCGCGCGGCAACGGATTGAAGAGGATTTCATCATCACGCTCAATGGCGATTACCTGGGCCTGGGGCGGGTGATCGATGTGCTCAAGCTGATCACCGAGCTGAAGATCCAGCAGGCGCGTTACGCCAACCCGCTGACGCTGCTGCCGGGCAACGTGCCGATCCAGCAATGCCTGACGCGGCTGTTGCAGCAACAACGAGAGTCAGTGATCTGCTACGTGGATATCGACAGCTTCAAGCCGTTCAACGATATCTACGGTTACGGGCGCGGGGATGAGGTCTTGCTGTGCCTGGCGCAGTGCCTCAACGACCGGGTTGACCCCAGCCGCGACTTTGTCGGGCATATAGGCGGCGATGATTTTTTGCTGGTGCTCGGCCCACAGGATTGGCGCAAGCGGCTTAACCAGTTGCTGGATGATTTTCACACCCAGTGCCGACGCTTCTACCGCGCCGAACACCTCGACGCCGGCTGCTTTGTGGCATTGAACCGCCAGGGCGCGCGTCAGGAATTCGCCTTGTTGTCGCTGTCCATCGGCGTGGTGCATTTATATCCACAGGCCTGTGGGCAACTCGATGCCAGCCAGTTGGCGGAGCTGGCCTCGCAGGCCAAGCACCACGCCAAGGATGTGGCGGGCTACAGCATTCATGTGATCGACAGCATGGACATGCTGGCCCAGGCGCTTTAAGCCTCGGCAGATTCCGGATAATCGTATTCGAACACGCGCACCACTTCCGAGGCGTGCCAGGATGCGGCGGCCACGCCATCGGACGGCCCGCTGAAACGCCCCAGGCGCTCCACACATTCGAAGAAACCGGTACGCGGCAGGCGACTGGCACCCTGGCTGATCACCAGTGAGCTGCGCAACGGCTGCTCGGCCTTGGCGTCCAGCGCGGCCAGGTGCTCGAGGGCGGCGGCCAGGGTCTGCATCGCCGGCGTGGGAAATTGCAGGCGCTCCAGCAGCGCGCGGTAGGTCAGCAGATGACGCTGGCGGCGCGCCTGATCCAGTTCGTTGAGTAATCCATCCCAGTGTTGACGGCTGATACGTAGGCTCAAGATTCATCCCTCCAACCTGCAACGCCCAATTCCCAGGCCAGGCTGCGGCGAATGGCGGCATCCGGCTGGCGTTCACCACTTTCGATCAATCCGAGATACGAGGGGCTGATACCCACGGTGCGGGCCAGGGTTTCGATGGCCAGTCCCCGGGTTTCACGCAGGCCGCGCAGGTCCGCGAGCGGGCGCAAAGCCTGATCGGGAGCGACCTGAGCGTCAGAAGAAGGAGGGAGTGCTGGTTGTTGCTGACCGGCGGCTTTTAGTAGCGCCTGGTACTGGTCCCATGGCAACACCGCGTACTCGGGTTCGCCATTGCGTGAAATTATCTGAATATCCATGACTGCCCCGTAGGATAACAACACTCACTAAGTAAGCTCTTTCCTTAGGAGTGTAATCCTAACAGCCACAAAGGTCGCAGGGGGATATCCGTGTGATCAGTTTTTTTGCGGGTTTTCCTCAGCCAGCAGCGCAGGCGTCGCAGGCAGGCGCTCAACCACCGCGAGCTTTTCCGGGCGCTGGGCGTCGCGCCAGGCGCGAAAGGCGCTCAGTTCGCCGTCCAGGGTCTTCATGACCCATGCCAGCACGGCGATGTCATCGAGCATGCCAAATACCGGAATAAAGTCCGGGATTGCGTCAATCGGGCTGAGGAAGTACATCAAGCCCGCCACTACCGAAATCAGCGCCTTGGGGCTGATCGCCCGGTATTCGCCGCGCCAGTAGGCCAAGCACAGGGCCTGAAGCAATTTGAGATCATCCTTGAGCTTACCCAGGCGGTTGCCCTGGCTTGAGCCTTTTGCGGCGACGGCAAACAGTAGGGTTGGCAAACGCCCACGGCCAAGCAGACGCGCGGCCATGGGCAGGAAACGGGTGAAATTGAACGGTGGTTTCATCTGTCACTCCAGTTCCAGGCGACATAAAAGGTTATCCACACAAATTGTGGATAACCTTGTGAACAGAGCCTGATTTATCGGCTGAAAGCCACGGACTACAAGGCTTTCAGTCAGATCGGGCGTTTTTTGCGCACATAAAAAAAACCCAAGATTTCATTGACTTGGCGTTGATGTGCGGCTACCCGTGCTCGAGTCTTATATCAGACTGTTTCAGCTTGCAGGGGTTCGTTTGAATTTACGTCGGTTGTGAATCAGGCGGATTTACCGGGCCGCAGATACGACAACGCCCCGTCGAAACGGGGCGTTGTCTGTTCAGGCGCCGATTACTTCTTGGCGGCTGGAGCAGCAGGTGCGTCAGGGGCTTCAGCCTTGGCTGGGTCCTTGATGGCCAGCAGTTCCAGGTCGAATACCAGCACGGAGTTGGCTGGAATCGCCGGGCTCGGGCTCTGAGCGCCGTAGGCCAGGTCAGACGGGATGTACAACTCGACCTTCTCGCCAACGTGCATCAGTTGCAGGCCTTCGACCCAACCCGGGATCACGCCGCTGACCGGCAGGTCAATCGGGCTACCGCGATCAACGGAGCTGTCAAAGGTGGTGCCGTTGGTGAGCTTGCCGGTGTAGTGCACAGTTACCACGTCGGTTGGCTTAGGCTGAGCGCCATCGGCCTTCTTCACGATCTTGTACTGCAGACCGGAAGCAGTGGTCACTACGCCGTCTTTCTTGGCGTTTTCTTCGAGGAATTTCTTGCCGGCGGCTGCCGACTCTTCGCTCATTTTAGTCATACGTTCTTCTGCACGCTTCTGCAGTGCGGCAAACGCTTCAACCAGTTCGTCGTCTTTCAGCTTCTGTTCTTTCTTGCCGACGGCATCTTCGATGCCTTGGGCTACCGCTTTGGAGTCCAGGTCATCCATGCCTTCCTGGGCAAGACTTTTGCCCATGTTCAGGCCGATACCGTAGGAAGCTTTCTGCGCCGGGGTTTTCAGCTCTACGCTGGTCTGCGAATCACAACCCGCAAGTACCAGGCTAACCAGGGCCACCGCCGCCGCCAACCGATGCTGTTTCATGCTATTTCCTTGTTCGTGCGCCAAAAGGGCATTCGAGTAAAGTCGCGAGCTTATCAGGCGGCCACGACCAATGGCTACCGGCATGTGAGCAAGAAACTTCCGATAAGTTCACGTGTTTAAAAGCATTTTCATTCATGATGGAGGCCCGCGACGGATCGCGGGACTGCCTGCAACCAGGCTCATGGCCACTTGCCGCACCTATGGCGTAGTGGCATAACAACGCGACAACTCGACAAGGATAGTTATCTTGCGCATTTTTTCCCGTGTTTTGCTTGTGATATTGCTCGCACTCGGCCTGCTGCTGGCCGTCGTGCTCTATTACACCATCAACCCCAAGCTGCCCGACTACGTGCCTGTGCAGCAGGTGCGCTACCAGGATCAATGGAGTGCCGCCGATCGCCAGACCTACTACTTCACGCCTCAGGGCACCCAAGTTAAAGGCCTGCACTACGACTGGTTCACCGCCCTGGAGCTGCCGTTCTCCGAACAGCGTTTTGCAACGCCCGAGTACCTGGCGCGCTTTGGGTTTCTGGTAGACCCCAAGCAGGTCCCTACCGCGCAGAACCCCGGCAATCTGCCAGTCGGTTTTGCCCGCCACCAGAATGCCGGCAGCGCGGTTGAATACCTGGATATCACCTGCGCCGCCTGCCACACCGGCGAGCTGCACTTCAAAGGCCAGGCCCTGCGCATTGATGGCGGCTCGGCCCAGCACGTGCTGCCCTCCAGCGTGCCCACCTTGCGCGGCGGCAGCTTCGGCCAGGCACTGGTGGCCAGCCTGGCCGCCACCTATTACAACCCATGGAAATTCGAGCGCTTTGCCCGCCAGGTGCTGGGGGATCGATACGACGCCGAACATGGCCAACTGCGTCAGGACTTCAAACGGTCGCTCAACCAGTTCCTCAAAGTCGCCTGGAATGACACCCACCGCGGCCTCTACCCCACCGAAGAAGGCCCGGGCCGTACCGACGCGTTTGGCCGCATCGCCAATGCCAGCTTTGGCGACGCTGTCTCGCCGGACAATTACCGCGTTGCCAATGCCCCGGTGGACTACCCGCACCTGTGGGATATCTGGACCTTCGACTGGGTGCAATGGAACGGTTCGGCCCAGCAACCGATGGCGCGCAACATCGGTGAAGCCCTCGGCGTCGGTGCGACACTGGACTTCTTCGACAGCGCCGGCCAGCCCCTTCAAGGCCAAGCGCGCTACCCATCCAGCGTGCGCGTGCGCGACCTCAACCTGATCGAAGAAACGCTGCAACGCCTTAAGCCGCCCACTTGGCCGGAAGACCTGTTCGGCGCCATCGACAAACCCCTCGCCGCTCAGGGCCGCGCGTTGTTCGCCGAGAACTGCGCCGGTTGCCATGTGCCCGCCGTCAGCCAGGTCAATGGCCGCCCGGTGCAGCAGTTGAAAATGCTCCCCGTTGAATACATCGGCACCGACCCCGGCACCGCCAGCAACATCGCCGACCAGCGCTACGACCTCAGCGCGCTGCAATGGGACCCGGCGGAACTGGCCACGCTCAACGTCGAACTGCACCCTACGCCGACCGCGCCGCTGGACCTGCACAACCTGTCGGTGGCGCAAGGCCTGGCCTACGTCACCGCCTTTGTCGAAGACCACGCCTACCGCGCCGCCGGCGTGACCCCGGCCGAGCGGCCAAGCCTGGACGGTTTCGGCCTGCCTATCGGTGTGCGCGAGGTACGCGCCTACAAAGCGCGGCCACTGGCCGGCGTGTGGGCCACGCCGCCATTCCTGCATAACGGCTCGGTGCCGACGATCTACCAATTGCTCTCGCCTCAGGACGAGCGCAGCACCACCTTCTATAAAGGCACGTTCGCCTACGACCCGCGCCACCTGGGCTTTGAAACACAGGCGTTCAAGAATGGCTTCCGGTTCGATACCAACGTCACCGGCAACCACAACAGCGGCCACGAATTTCGCGCCGGCCAACGTGGCAATGGCGTGATCGGCCGCGGCCTGCAGCCGCAAGAACGCTGGGCGCTGCTGGAATACCTCAAAGTACTGGGCGGCCCGCTGGAGCAACAGTTGCCATGACTATTGGATCTAACTACAAGGAATCTTCGATGCTCGCGCGTCTGTGGCTGCGCCTCGGCGCGTTTTTGGGTAAAACCCTGTTATGGCTGGTGGGCCTGGGGCTGCTGGGCTGGTTGATCGCTGCCGCCTGGTTTGCCTGGCAGCACAGCGGCCCGGTGTCGCCGGACGAGCAGATTCCGCCCGGTGAAGCGGCCATGACCCAGGGCATCATTCAGACAGCCGTGCGCATCGTCGATCAGCACCGCGAAGGCACGCGTTACCTGCGCGACGCGCATGCCAAGGCTCACGGCTGCGTGAAGGCGCACGTCAGCGTAGTGGCGGATCTTGACCCGGCATTGCGCCAAGGCGTGTTCGCCGAGCCGGGCAAAACCTGGCAGGCGTTGATGCGTCTGTCCAATGGCAATGCCTACCCGCAATTCGACAGCATCCGCGATGCGCGGGGCATGGCGCTCAAGCTGCTGGATGTTCCGGGCAAACAGTTGATGGCGGATCAGCAGGCGCGCACCGAACAGGATTTCGTGATGTTCAGTCATCCGAATTTCTTCGTCAGCGATGTGGCGGAGTATGCGCAAAACATCGGCGCCCAGGCCGACGGCAAGAAGGTCCTGGCGTTCTTTCCCAAGGCAGATCCGCGTAGTTGGCAGGTGCGCCATTTGTTTATCGCGCTGGCCACACTGTCGCCTGCGCCGGCCAGCCCGACGCAGACGACTTACTTTTCGGTGTCGCCCTACAAGTTCGGCGCAGCCAATGCCAAGTTTCGCGTAGCGCCTGACCCGCTCAGTTGCCCGGAGTATGTGTTGCCCAAGCAGAACCAGGACCTGCCGAACTTTCTGCGCAGTGCCTTGAGCCAGCAGCTGTCGACCGACCGTGTGCCGGCGTGTTTTGTGTTGCAGGTTCAGCGGCAGAATCCGCAGAAATTCATGCCGATCGAAGACACCAGCATTGAATGGAAGGAGAGCGATGCGCCGTATGAGACCGTGGCGACCGTGCGGGTTGAGGCGCAGGATTTTGATACGCCGGCGTTGAATCTTGCTTGTGATAACCAGTCGTTTAATCCGTGGTTCGGGCTTGAGGCGCATCGACCGATTGGGGGGATTAATCGGTTGCGCAAGGCGGTGTATGAGGCTGTGAGCGACTATCGGCATAGTCGTAATTTGTGAGGTGTCGGGGATGGGTACATATCCGTTTTTTGGGTGATGGCGGGTATGGGTTCCGCCCTTACGGCGGGTCACTTTGGAAAAGCCCCAAAGTAACCAAAGGGCTCTTGCCCCACCACTCGGCACCTCGCTTAGGCTCGGTGTGCCCGAACGAAGGCTTGAATCCGTGGGCCGCCGTGACGGGCCATCCATGGCCCAACACGGCTAACCCGGCGTCCTGCCGGGTTGCCCACGGATTCAAGCCTGCGTTCGGCCAGCGTGGTTTAACGGGGCGCCTAAGATCAAAAACAGATCAAGATCAAAAGCAAAGCACGGCGGCCTGGTAGCCGACCTGAGTGGTTAGATCAAAAGCGCAAGCGAGGCGGCCTGACAGCCGACCTGATCTTGAAGGCTGAACTCAATCAAAGGTGGGAGCTGGCTTGCCTGCGATGGCATCAACTGGTTGTGCCTGATACACCGAGGTGTCCGCATCGCAGGCAAGCCAGCTCCCACAGAAAAGCAAAAGCAGTGCGGTGCTGGAGGCTGAACTCGGTCAACTTGTGGGAGCGGGCTTGCTCGCGAAGGCGGTGGGTCAGTCAATTCATGTGTAGCTGACACACCGCCTTCGCGAGCAAGCCCGCTCCCACATTTAGAACGCTGTGCATCAGATAGAAGTGTGTTGCTGTGCTGTTGCCCTGCTTTTGCTTCAACCACTCAGGTCGGCTTTCAGGCCGCCGTGCTCTGCTTTTGATCTTGCTTTTGACTTTGATCTGACAGGCCCCATCAACCACGCTGGCCGAACGCAGGCTTGAATCCGTGGGTAACCCGGCAGGACGCCGGGTTAGCCGTGTTGGGCCATGGATGGCCCGTCACGGCGGCCCACGGATTCAAGCCGGAGTGAGGGCACACCGAGCCCAAGCGAGGGGCCGAGTGGTGGGGCAAAGACCTTTTGGTTACTTTTGGGGCGTTTGCCAAAAGTGACCCGCTGTAAGAGCGGAACCCCAAGCCGCCGTTACCGCAGCAACGGATATGTACTCCCCCCCACCAGCCCGTAAAGAACCCGTATAAATTCCAACTTCCCCATAACGATTACGTCGTCCCTATTGAGCAACTAACCCCCCACGCTCTACCGTCACGTCCTACCCCCAAAACCCGTAGGAAGTCATCGTGGAAAGTTCAACTTTAGGCATGGTCGTCCTGTCAATGATTGCGCTCTTCGGCACCGCCGCGTTTTGCTTCGAGCACCTCGCCACCCGCGGCGAAAAGAAAAAGAAAGCCAAATAAGCTGATCACTGAAATCAGCAGAACCCCAGTTTTTCAAGGGATACCCCGGCACCGGGCTATCCCTTGTTTTCGTTCGTCCAGCCAAAACCCATCTATATACCGTCTTAATACCGCCCCCTGTAATCAGTGCCCGGGCTTAATACCCAAGCGCATAACCTCCCCCGCTTCTTCAACAAGGGGAGTTACACCGTGCTCACACTGACCTTCATTTATGTCGCCAGCGGCTTATGTGCCGTGGGCCTGTTCGCTTACCTGGGCTACGCCCTCATCCGCGCTGAAAAGTTCTAGGGAGTCCGCCATGTACGACGTGATGTTTATCGGCCTCTCCCTGATGTTTTTTGTTGCGACTGCCATGGCCATTGTCGCCATGGGCAAGCTTTGAACGGAGCCACGACATGCTAAGCACTCTGCTGGAATTTGCGCTGGTCCTGGGGTTGATGACCGGGCTCGCCGTGCTGATGGGCAAGTGGCTGACCCGGGTGTTTACCGGGACCGGCCACGCCCTGCCGGAACGTTTTACCTATCGCCTGCTGGGCATCAACCCGCTGGAGACCATGGGCTGGGCCCGCTATGGCTCAGCGCTGCTGCTGTCGAACGCGGCGATGATGCTGCTCGGCTATATCGTCCTGCGATTGCAGGCGCTAATGCCGATCAACCCGCTGGGGCTGGCCGCGCAAACCCCGGACCTGGCGTTCAACACCGCCGCGTCCTTTATTACCAACACCAACTGGCAGGCGTACTCGGGTGAAACCAGCCTGTCGAACTTCAGCCAGATGGCCGTCATCACCTTTCTGATGTTTGTCGGCGCCACGTCCGGCGTGGTCGCGGCCGCAGGGTTTATTCGCGGATTGAGCCGCTCAAGCTCGGCCGACATCGGCAACTTCTGGGTCGACTTCACTCGCACCCTGTACCGGGTGATGCTGCCGCTGTGTGTGGCCATGGCGCTGGTGTATGTGTGGCAAGGCATGCCACAAACCTTCGCCTCACAAGCCTTGGCGACCACCCTGGAAGGCGCGCAGCAACAGCTGATCGTCGGCGCGGTCGCCAGCTTTGAATCGATCAAGCACATCGGCACCAACGGCGGCGGCTTCTTCAGCATGAATGCCGCGCACCCGTTCGAGAACCCGACGCCGCTGACCAACATCCTGCACATCCTCAGCATGCTGCTGATCCCGTCGGCACTGACCTACACCTTTGGCAGCATGCTGCTGCAACGCCGTCAGGGCTGGGTGTTTTTCGGCACCTTCCTGGTGATGTTCATCGGCTTCCTCGCGCTGGTGTACGGCGCCGAGCAAACCGGCAACCCGTTGCTGACCCAGGCCGGCGCCAACCAGACGCTATCGATCGAGCAAAGCGGCGGCAACATGGAAGGCAAGGAGCTGCGTTTCGGCATCGCCGACAGCAGCCTGTTTATCGCCACCACCACCGCGGCCACCACGGGTTCGGTCAATGCCATGCACGACTCGCTGACGCCCATGGGTGGCTTCGTGCCGTTGGCGCAGATGATGCTCAACTGTGTGTTCGGCGGCGACGGCGTGGGCTTTATCAACCTGATCCAGTACGCGCTGTTGACGGTGTTTCTGGTGGGCATGATGATTGGGCGCAGCCCGGAATTCCTCGGCAAGAAAATCGAGGCCCGCGAGATGAAACTGGTGATGCTCTCGGTGCTCGCGCACCCCATCAGCATTCTTGGTTTCACCGCCCTCGCCGCCCTGTGGCCGGACACCATGGCCAGCCTCAACAACCTCGGCCCGCACGGGTTCAGCGAGGTGCTCTACGCCTACACCTCGGGCACCGCCAACAACGGTTCGGCGTTTGCCGGGCTGAACGCCAACACACCCTTTTTCAATACCACCATTGGGCTTGCGATGTTGATCGGGCGCTTCTTCACCATGCTGCCGATGCTCGCCGTGGCCGGTTCGCTGGCGATGAAAAAGACCGTACCGGCCGGTGCCGGGACCATCCCCACCGCGACCCCGCTGTTCATGCTGCTGGTGGTGTTCGTGGTGCTGGTGGTCGGTGGCCTGACCTTCTTGCCGGCGCTCGCGCTCGGCCCGCTGGTGGAGCAACTGCAGTTGCTGTCCGGCCAGACGTACAACTAAGGACATGTTGATGACGACTCAATCGATATTCAAAGGGCTGCTGCGTCCGGTGCTGGTGTCGGCAGTGTTTTTCATGCTGCTGACCGGCCTGGCGTACCCCGCTTTCACCACCGTGGCCGCGCAACTGTTGTTCCCGTATCAGGCCAGTGGCTCGCTGATTGAACGCGACGGCCTGGTGATCGGCTCAGCGTTGATCGGCCAAAACTTCACCAAGCCTGAGTACTTCCAGGGCCGCCCGAGCATGACCCTCGGCGCCGACCCGCAAGACCCGAGTAAAAGCGTGTCGCAGCCCTACAACGCCGGTTCCAGCGGCGCGAGCAACCTGGGCCCGACCAGCCAGAAACTGCTGGACCAGGTCGCCGCACGCGCCAAGGCCTATCGCCAGGACAACGGCCTGCCGGCCGACGCCCCGGTGCCGGTGGACGCGGTCACGGCTTCCGCCTCGGGCCTCGACCCGCATATCTCGGTGGCCAACGCCCGGCTGCAACTGGCACGGGTAGCGCGCTTGCGCCATATCCCCGAGGCCGACCTGCTGCAACTGCTCAACGACCACACCGCCGCACGCACCCTCGGCCTGCTCGGCGAGCCACGGGTGAATGTGCTGCAACTCAACTTGGCGCTGGATGCACATCAGCCCTCTATTGCGGTCAGTGAGTAAGAGATTGCCCTCATGAAAAATGCTCGTTTACCTCTGTTTGATCGACGCATCGTGCTCACTGCCGGCGTCGATGCGTTGAAGAAATTGCTGCCTCAGGCGCAATGGAAAAACCCGGTGATGTTTGTGGTGTACCTGGGCAGCATTCTCACCACCCTGCTGTGGTTCCAGTCCCTGGGCGGCAAGGGTGAAGCGCCCAGCGGTTTCATCCTCAGCATCACCTTGTGGCTGTGGTTCACCGTGCTGTTCGCCAACTTCGCCGAAGCCTTGGCCGAAGGCCGCAGCCGCGCCCAGGCCGCCAGCCTGCGCGGCATGAAACGCCAGACCCTGGCCAAGTTGTTGCAGCAACCGCGCCACGGCGCCGCCTGGCTACCGCTGGAAGCCAGCCTGCTGCGCAAAGACAACGTGGTGCTGATCGAAGCCGGCGACCTGGTGCCGCTGGACGGCGTGGTGATCGAAGGCGTGGCCTCGGTGGATGAAAGCGCGATCACCGGCGAATCGGCACCGGTGATTCGCGAGGCCGGTGGCGACTTTTCCTCGGTCACCGGCGGCACGCGGGTGCTGTCGGATTGGCTGGTGGTGCGCATCAGCGTCAACCCCGGCGAATCGTTCCTGGACCGCATGATCTCGATGGTTGAATCGGCCAAGCGCCAGAAGACGCCCAACGAAGTTGCGCTGACGATTTTGCTGGTGGGCCTGACCCTGTTGTTCCTGCTGGTGATCGCCACGCTGAGCCCTTACTCGATCTTCGCCGTGGCCATGAGCGGCAGCGGCAGTGTGATCAGCGCCACGGTGCTGGTGGCCTTGCTGGTGTGCCTGATCCCCACCACCATCGGCGGCCTGCTTTCGGCCATCGGCGTGGCGGGCATGAGCCGGATGATGTCGGCGAACGTCATCGCCACCTCGGGCCGGGCGGTCGAAGCCGCGGGCGATGTCGACGTGTTGCTGCTGGACAAGACCGGCACCATCACCCTGGGCAACCGCCAGGCCAGCAGCTTCTTGCCGGCGCCGGGTGTGAAGGAAGCCGAGCTGGCGGACGCTGCGCAACTGGCGTCCCTGGCCGACGAAACCCCGGAAGGCCGCAGCATCGTGGTGCTGGCCAAGCAGAAATTCGACATCCGCGCGCGCGACATCAACGCCCTGGGTGCAAGCTTTGTGCACTTCACCGCGCAAACGCGCATGAGCGGTGTGGACTTGCCCGAAGGCCGTGCCATTCGCAAGGGCGCGGCGGATGCGATTCGCAGCCATATCGAAGCGCTGGGCGGGAGTTTCCCGGCAGCATTGCAGGCCAAGGTCGATGAAGTGTCGCGACGCGGCAGCACGCCGTTGGTGGTGTGCGACGGCGCCAAGGCGCTGGGCGTGGTGGAGCTTAAAGACGTGGTCAAAGGCGGCATCAAGGAGCGCTTCGCCGAGCTGCGGCGCATGGGCATCAAGACCGTGATGATCACCGGCGACAACCGCCTGACCGCCGCCGCGATTGCGGTGGAAGCCGGCGTGGATGACTTCCTCGCCGAGGCCCGCCCGGAAGACAAGCTGCAATTGATCCGCGACTACCAGGCCCAGGGCAAGCTCGTGGCCATGACCGGCGACGGCACCAACGACGCGCCGGCACTGGCCCAGGCCGACGTGGCGGTGGCGATGAACAGCGGCACCCAGGCCGCCAAAGAGGCCGGCAACATGGTCGACCTCGACAGCAACCCGACCAAGCTGATCGAAGTAGTCGAGGTGGGCAAACAGATGCTGATGACCCGCGGCGCCCTCACCACCTTCAGCGTGGCGAATGACGTGGCGAAGTACTTCGCAATCATCCCGGCGGCGTTTGTCGCCACCTACCCACAGCTCGGCGCATTGAACGTGATGCACCTGAGCAGCCCCAACTCGGCGATTCTCAGCGCGGTGATTTTTAACGCGTTGATCATTGTCGCGCTGATTCCCTTGGCCTTGCGCGGGGTGACTTACCGGGCGATTGGTGCGGCGGCGCTGCTTAACCGCAACTTGCTGATCTACGGGCTGGGTGGTGTGCTGGTGCCGTTTGCCGGGATCAAGTTGATCGACATGCTGCTTAGCGGGTTGGGTCTCGTGTAGCACCGCCAAACCAATGTGGGAGCGGGCTTGCTCGCGAAAGCGGAGGGTCAGTCAGTGCATGTGTGACTGACCCTCCGCATTCGCGAGCAAGCCCGCTCCCACAGGTAACAGCACTGTATTCACCAGGAAGAATATGCCCGCATTAAACGATGACCGCCCCGACCCCGACGCCTTATTGGCCCGGGTACAGCTGGAAGAACAGGCCGCCTTGCGCGGCAAATTGCGTATCTACTTTGGCTCCAATGCCGGCGTGGGCAAAACCTGCGCGATGCTCGCGGCGGCGCAACGCGAAGTTGCGCTGGGCCGCGACCTGCTCGCTGGCGTGATAGAAACCCACGGTCGCGCGGAGACCGCCCAGTGGCTCCAAGGCTTGGAACAACTGCCCCGCGCCGCCCTGTTGCACCGCGAGTTCGCGCTCAGCGAATTCGACCTCGACGCGGCCCTGCGCCGGCATCCCGCCGTGGTACTGGTGGACGAATTGGCCCACAGCAACGTACCCGGTTCGCGCCACCCCAAACGCTGGCAAGACATTGAAGAGTTGCTCAGCGCCGGTATCGACGTGTGGACCACGCTGAACGTCCAGCACCTGGAAAGCCTGAATGATTTGGTCAGCGGCATCATCGGCATTCGCGTGCGCGAAACCGTGCCGGATCACGTGTTCGATAACGCCCACGAAGTGGTGGTGATCGACCTGCCGCCCGACGATCTGCTGCAACGCCTCAAGGACGGCAAGGTGTACCTGGGCCCGCAGGCCGAGCGCGCGTCGCGGCATTTTTTCCGCAAGGGCAACCTGCTGGCGTTGCGCGAACTGGCGCTGCGGCGCACGGCGGATCGGGTCGACACACAAATGCGCGTGTACCGCCGCGAGCGTTCGATCAGTACCGTGTGGCCCGCCCGCGAGCGCCTGCTGGTCGGCGTGGCGGGCGATGCCGGCGACGAGCGCCTGGTGCGCGAAGCTGCGCGGCTGGCGCAAAAACTCGAAGCCGACTGGATCGTAGTGCACGTGGCCGCGCATCAAGGGCGTGGCGCCAGGCGCTACCTGACGGCGATGAAAACCTTGGCGCTGGCGGCCGAATTCGGTGCCGACACCGCCACACTGCCGGGCATGGACGTGGCCGAGGCGCTGGCCGCCTGCGCCCGCGAGCACAACGCGAATCGCCTGGTGCTGGGCCATCATCCGCGCCGGGCCTGGCGGTTCTGGCATCAATCGGTCAGCGACCGGATCAGCCGGCACCACCCGCAGATCGATCAGATCGTGATTGCCCACGGGCTGCTGCCGGGCAAGCCGCCGGTCGTCGAAAAAACCGTGCCGGCGGCGGGCACCCGGCTGGCGTATCTGTGGGCAACCCTGGCGTGTTTCGCCGCCACTGCGGTCGCCGCCCTGCTGCTGCAGGTGTTTGACCTGGCCAACGTGGTCATGCTGTTTTTGCTGACGGTGGTGCTGGTGGCCCTGCGGTTTGGGCGCGGCCCCGGCGTGTGGGCGGCGATGCTCGCGGTGCTGTGCTTTGACTTCTTTTTTGTGCAGCCGCGTTACTCGTTCACCGTCAATGACACCCAGTATTTCTTCACCTTTGCGCTGATGCTCGGCATCGCCCTGATCACCGGGCAACTCACCGCGCGCTTGCGCCACGAAGCCCGCACCGCAGCCGCCCGCGAGCGACGCGCCACCTCCCTGGCGCGGCTGGCCCGCGACCTGTCGGCCGCGTTGACGGTGGAGCAAATCAGCGAAGTGGCCCTGCGCACGTTCAGTGGCGTGTTTGAAGCGCGGGTCGGCCTGGCGCTGCCGGACGCCGCCGATGGCGTGCACAGCGTCAGCGCGAGCGGGCTGCCGATTGACGACAGCATCGCCCAATGGACTTACGACCACGGCCAGGCGGCCGGCCATGGCACCGACACGTTGTCGGCGGCCAACGGCTGCTATTTGCCGCTCAAGGCCCCGATGCGCGTGCGCGGTGTGCTGGTGCTGGAACTGGCCCAGAGCGAACGCCTGAGCGATCCGCAGGAACGCCGCCTGCTGGAAGCCTGCATGAGCCAGTTGGCAATTGCGCTGGAACGCGTGCACTTCGTCGAAGTGGCGCAAAGCACGCTGGTGCAGATGGAAGGCGAGAAAATGCGCAACACCTTGCTCGCGGCCATTTCCCACGACCTGCGCACGCCCCTGACCACACTGATCGGCGCCGCCGACACCGCCCTGCCCCACGCCCCACCGGGGCCGCTGACCGAGTTGCTCAATGGCATTCATGAACAGGCCACCTCGATGCAGCGCCTGATCGAAAACCTGCTGGACATGGCCCGCATGCAGGAACGCGGCGTGCGCCTGAACCGGCAATGGCATTCGCTGGAAGAAGTCGTCGGCAGCGCGTTGCGCCAGCTGCGTGAGCCGCTGGCGCACCACCGCGTGCTCACCGCGCTGGACCCGCACTTGCCACTGGTGGACATCGACGCACTGTTGATCGAGCGGGTGCTGGTCAATCTGCTCGACAACGCCGCCAAGTACACGCCGCCGGGCACGCTGATCACCGTTGCAGCCTGCTCGACTGCGGGCAGCATCGTGCTGCATGTCAGCGACAACGGCCCAGGCAAAGCGCCAGCGAATCTGTTCGACCCCTTCGCGCGCGGCCAGCAGGAGTCGTCCGTCGCCGGCATCGGCCTGGGCCTGGCGCTGGCCAAACGCATCGTCGAGGCCCATGGCGGGCGCATCGAAGCCAACCCCGGTCAGGTGGGCGGCATGCACTTCACTATCACGTTACCGGCGGGCACCCCGCCGCTTATGGAAACCCTATGAGCACTGCACGCATTTTGATTGTGGAAGACGAGGCCAACATCCGCCGCTTCGTCGGGATCGCCCTCCAAGACGAAGGGTTTCAGGTGTTCGAGGCCGACAGCGTCAAACGCGCGCTGATCCATGCCGCCAGCCGCCAGCCGGACCTGGTGATCGTCGACCTCGGCCTGCCGGATGGAGACGGCAAACAGCTGATCAGCGAATTGCGCGGCTGGCTGGCGGTGCCGATTCTGGTGCTGTCGGCACGTGATCGCGAGGAAGAAAAAGTCGCCGCCCTGGACGCCGGTGCCGATGACTACCTGACCAAACCGTTTGGCGTGCCCGAGCTGCTCGCACGCATCCGCGCACAGCTGCGCCGCCACGGGCAAACGGGTACCGCGGCGGCCACCAGCAAAGTGGCGTTTGGCGACATTGCCGTGGACCTGTCGACGCATGAAGTGTGGCGCCAGGGGCAACCGGTGCACCTCACGCCCATCGAATACCGCCTGCTCTGTGCAATGCTTCGTGGCCAAAGCCGGGTGTTGACGCATCGGCAATTATTGCTGGAAGTGTGGGGCCTGGATTACATCGACCGTCCCCATTATTTGCGCGTGCACATGGCGCATTTGCGGCAAAAACTGGAGGCGGACCCGGCGCAGCCGCAGCACTTTATTACCGAGTTGCAGGTGGGGTATCGGTTGATGGGTTTGTAAACAGACGCTCAGCGGCAAAGTCCACAAACACGCGGATCTTGGGCGAGAGGTGCCGGCTGGAGGGCCACAGCGCCCAGAATTGGCCCTGGTCATCGGAGTGCCCGTCCAACACGGTGTCCAGCTGTGCCTGGGCCAGCGCCTCACGGGCCAGGAAGTCCGGCACATAGGCAATGCCATGGCCATCGACGGCGGCCCTGAGCATGGCTTCCATGTTGTTCAAGGTCAGCGCCGTGGGCAGGCGCAACTGGGTCATCGCGGGGTTGGCAGACAAGGTCCAATCCATGATTTTGCCGGTGGTCGCAAACCGATAACGCAGGCACTGGTGGTGTTCAAGATCACTGAGGGTTTGGGGTCGGCCATTGGCCTGCAGGTACTTGGGCGACGCACACAGCACAAAGCGAAAAGGCCCAAGCTTGCGCGCCATCAGTGTCGAATCGGCCAACCCACCGCTGCGGATCACGACGTCGAAACCCTCCTCGATCACATCCACCAGGTGGTCGTTGAAGTCCAGTTCTAGCTCGATCTCCGGGTAGGCTTTTCTGAAGGCGAGCATGTGCGGAAAAAGAAAGCGATAGCCGATGGTGGGCAGGCTCACGCGCAGCTTGCCGCGCGGTGCCTGCATGGCATGCGAAAGCATCGCGCGGGCGTCGTGCAGGTCATCGAGGATCTTGCGGCTGCGCTCGTAGAACATCTGCCCTTCAGCCGTGAGGCTGACCTTGCGGGTACTGCGGTGCAGCAGCCGCACATTAAGCTCGGCCTCAAGCCTGGCAACATTTTTGCCCACCGCCGAAGCGGAAATCCCCAGCGTACGCGCAGCGCCTACAAAGCTCAGGGCTTCGGCGGTTTTCACGAATGCGATCACACCGCTGAGATTGTCCGTCACGTTATTGCATCCTTTTAGTCCGCTTTGAGCGGAATGTAGACCTGTTTATCCGCGATTACATCCTGATTAGAGTCTTTATCTTTATAGACCGACGGGAACGCCCATGAACGCAACCACTGAATCCGCGCCTGGCAGCTATGCCATTCTGGCGGCGATTTGCCTCGCGGCGCTGGTATTACCCATGAGTTTCACCGGCGGCGCCGTGGCCACGCCGTTTATCGGTGAGGCATTTGCGGCCCATCCTGCGCAATTGGCCTGGATTACCAACGCGTTCATGCTCAGTTTCGGCAGCCTGTTGATGGCCGCTGGCACCCTGGCCGACCGCTATGGGCGCAAGCGGTTGTTTTTGTCGGGCATGTTGCTGTTTACCCTGGTGTCACTGCTGCTGGCCGTGGCCCCGGGCATTGTGTGGCTGGATATATTGCGCGGCGTGCAAGGGATTGCGGCAGCCACTGCGCTGGCCAGCGGCTGCGCGGCACTGGCGCAGGAGTTTGACGGGCATGCGCGCACCCGAGCCTTCAGCCTGCTGGGCAGTACGTTTGGCGCGGGGTTGGCATTCGGCCCCCTGGTGTCGGGGCTGCTGATTGAACAGTGGGGTTGGCGCGCGGTATTCCTCACCACGGCGTTGCTGGCGGGCCTGTCGCTGTTGTTCGCCGCCCCCAAAATGCGCGAGAGCCGCGACCCGCAGGCGCTGCGCCTGGACCTGGCCGGCGTACTGACGTTTTCGGCCATGCTGGTGACCTTGACGACGGCGGTCATCCTGGCCCCCGAACACGGTTGGGCCTCATCGACGATCCATGCCCTGCTCGCGTCAGCAGCCGTGTTTTTGCTGGTGTTCATCCTCGTGGAACATCGCGCCAGCCAACCGATGCTGGCGCTGGAGTTGTTTCGTTTTCCCCGCTTTATCGGCGTGCAGTTGCTGCCGATCGGCACCTGTTACTGCTACATCGTGTTGATCGTGCTACTGCCGCTGCGGTTTATCGGTGTGGAGGGTGCCAGCGCGTTTGACGCGGGGTTGATGATGCTGGCGTTGTCGGCGCCGATGCTGGTGGTGCCGATTATCGCGGCAAGCCTCACGCGCTGGCTGTCGGCGGGACTGCTGTGCGCTATCGGCCTGCTGATTGCGGCGGCAGGCCTGTACGGGTTGAGCCTGGTCAACGTCGGCCACCCCGTGCAGACCGTCGCCGCGATGCTGGTTATCGGCATCGGCACCGGGTTGCCCTGGGGGTTGATGGACGGCCTGGCGATCAGCGTGGTGCCTAAAGAACGCGCGGGGATGGCGGCAGGGATTTTCAATACCACCCGAGTCGCCAGTGAAGGTGTGGCGCTGGCAATCACCCTGGCGGTATTGAGTGCGTTGGTCGCGCGTCATCTGCAAGCCGGCACTGCGCAGGAGGTGTCGGTTATTGCCCAGCAGTTGGTCATGGGCGATGCCCGACACGCCAGTGCGACCCTGCCACTGGCGGGGCTGCGCACGGCCTACCTCGCAGGCTTCAACACCTTGCTGCAAGGGTTGGCGGGGCTCACCCTGCTCACGGCGGCGGTGGTGTTCGCGTTTCTGAGCCGACGCGAGGTCGCGCCGATCCCCACGGCGCCCGCCGTTGAATCACCGAGCTGAATCGCAGGCAAAAAAAAGCCCGCTCAATGAGCGGGCTTCCTGTGGTGACCTGGCGTTCAGCGTTCCAGGTGACCGAATATGGCGCAGCGGACGGGATCATAACTCATCCTCTAAATCATTGAAAGCTTCAGCTTTCTGTCGCTCAGCATACCGCTGATGGACTTGATTATGTACTCATTATTTTAAGTTGGGAATTACGATGCTCAGCGACTCTCTGAATGGCCCGAATAGATTACTTTGGACCAGCTTGACGTTCGCGAGCACCTGATACGTCTTGGTAACGTCAAAACCTCGGAGCCGGAACCCAGTCGCTATGTAGTGGTCGACTGATCCCAGCCAGATGTAGCATTGCCCATTACCGTTGCTGCGGCTCTACGTAAAGCAGTTGACTAAAGCCAGAAATCGGCCAATTGCGGACATTCCGTGCTAATCACTGTAGGTCAATGATCATGCGTTCGGTTTCAATCGAATGCCTCGCAATCGTAGCCTGCCGTCTCAGAGTTCAAACTTCCGGCTCTCGCCAACCCTGCAAAGCGTGCCAAGGCGTTCAAGCTGACCAAAGCTGCCATTAGTGACCGACTGCTTTCGAGCTCTGAATAGTTACTCGTTAGGACATATGTAAGCACTGCGTTTTTTCCCCCGCCCCACGAACAAGCACCCGAGCAGCGTCGGCACATCCAAGCACTACAGACACCACCCACACACTGCGCACCACATCAATGCGTAACACCTGCTATCGCACGCAATTAGCGCACCTCTCCCGACTTCCCATCCTCTCCTACGCCCCTATTCGCGCAAGCTACCTCCTGGCACGCTTCATGCTCTTGTATTAATATTCAAGTTACTTGAATAACAATTTGAGGAATTCAAGGGGAATACCAATGACGCGTTTCACTCTAAAAGCACTCTCGCTGTCGCTCGTCACGCTGTGCAGTATTTCTCTAGCGCACGCAGACGATTTGCTGCAGCGCATCAAGCAGAAAAACGAGATAGTCGTTGCCACCGAGGCGCGTTTCGCGCCGTTCGAGTCGGTAGAAAATGGCAAGATTGTCGGCTATGGCGCAGACCTGATGCATTACGTACTGGATGCTGACTTGCCCGGCGTTAAGGTGCGCCAGCTCGATCTACCGTTCCAGGGGATTTTGCCAGGCTTGGATACCCGTAAATTCGACTTCGTCGTGACATCAGTGACAGTCAATAAAGCGCGTTTTGAGCAATTCGCCTTTACCGTCCCCATTGCCGAGTCCACCGTTGCATTGCTCAAGCGCGCCGACGATAACAATATCAAGGCATTGACCGACTTGAACGGTCGGGTGATTGGCTCTCAGGCAGGTTCCGGCCAGCTGGCAGTGCTACAAGCACTGGACACCAAGCTCAAAGCTGAAGGCCAACCGGGCCTCAAGCGGATCAAAGAGTATGTGAGCTTCGATGAAGCTTATGCGGATCTGGCCAATGGTCGTCTCGATGGCGTGGCACAGTCGCTTTCCAACCTAGGCCCATTGATGAAAGCTCGTCCGGGGCTTTTCACAACGCTGCCGGAGATGGTGGGTCCAGTGACGTATTTCGGCTGGGTCGGTCGCAAGGATGCTGACAGCGCAAGCCTGGTGAAGCTATTTAGCGAGGGCATTGCCCGTGCAGGAAAAGATGGCACCTTAAAGACGCTGCAAGATAAGTGGTTTGGTTTCACCATGGACTTGCCTGCTGATGCCATGCCAGTACCGAGCATCTGAGCCGCTGATGATGAATGATTTCAGCAGCCGTCTCGCGCTCTATTGGCCTGCCTTGATCGACGGTGCAACAACCACATTGTGGTTGTGCGCCATCGGCATGCTGCTGGGTTTCATTCTCGGCGTAGTAATTCATCTGATTGCCAATGGTCGCAGCCCTGCCGGCAGAGCATTCACCCGGGTGTATGTCAGTTTCTTTCGTGGCACGCCCATGCTGGCGCAGCTGCTGCTTCTGTTCTATCTCCCATCAGCCCTGGGCCTGGATGTGCCACCCATGGTGGCTGCTGCTGTAGCCCTAGCGCTGAACACGGCGGCTTATCAGTCGCAGATTCTGAGCAGCGGTTTCGCCGCAATCCCCAAGGGCCAGATGGAAGCGGCGGCCGTGTTTGCCATCGGCAAATACAACACGCTTTTTCATATCCAACTGCCACAAGTGTTGCGCCTCACCTCACCCGCGCTGATCTCCGAGTTGATCGATGTGATCAAGGTTTCAGCCGTGGTTTCGGTCATTTCCATCACTGATTTGATGCGCGTCAGCCAGCAGCTGGTTTCGCAGACTTACCGCCCGCTTGAGGTGTATCTGGTGGCGGGCTTGTTTTATCTCGTGCTGACAAGCCTGTTGAGCGTGCTCGGCAGCCTGCTGGAACGTCGCTGGAAGGAGCTCAAGTGATGCAAGAATTATTGAGTTATCTCCCGGATTTCGCCAATGCACTGCTTGTCACGCTGGGTATTAGCCTGACTGCCGCTGCCATGGGCTTACTGCTGGGATTCGGGATCAACGCCTTGCGCATGGCGGCCCCAGGATTTGTAGCGATCTATCGCGTTTACGTGTGGCTTATTCGCGGAACACCTTTTCTCGCCCAACTCGCGATTATTTATTTCGGGCTGCCAGTCATCGGTCTACGGCTGGAAGCCGTCGAGGCAAGCATCCTCTCGCTGGCCTTATACAGCGCTGCTTATTTTGCTGAGCTGTTCCGCTCTGCCTGGGCCAGTGTGCCCAACGGTCAAGTAGAAGCAGCGCGGGTGCATGGCATTTCGCGCAGCCGGGTGTTCTGGCACATACAAGCGCCGCAAGCGCTGGCATTCGCCCTCCCGCTATTGGGCAATCAGGTGATCCTGACCATCAAGGAAAGCGCCGTCACCTCGATTATTACCGTGCCAGAACTGACCATGACTGCCGGACGCATCGTATCCACCACCTTTTCCTACGTATTGCCGTATGCCCTGCTGGTGTTGAGCTACTGGCTGCTGACCTCGTCGGTCGCAGCTGTAGCCAGCGCACTGGGGCGGCGCATGACACGCCATCTACGAGGCTGAACAGATGAATACCCTTCCGCTTCTCAACTTGCGTGGCGTTGGCAAATCCTATGGCTCGCACCGTGTGCTCAGTGAGTTTGACCTGAGCGTACAAGCCGGTGAAATCGTGTCTTTGATCGGGCCTTCAGGATCAGGAAAAACCACCGCCCTGCGCTGTATGAATTTCCTTGAGCGCTATGACGAGGGAGAGATATGGATCGATGGTCAACTGCTGGGCTATAGCGGACCGGGCAGACGTGAAGCCGACCGCGACAGCGAAGCCAAGATCGATGAGGTGCGCAACCCGCTGTCCATGGTGTTCCAGCAATTCAATCTGTGGCCGCACATGACCGTGCGCGACAACGTCATGGCGCCTTTGGTACTCGGCAAGAAAATCGCCAAGGCCGAGGCGCGCAACCTGGCTGATCAGGCACTGGCACGGGTCGGCCTGAGCGCCAAGGCGGATGCGTACCCCGCTCGCCTCTCCGGCGGACAGCAGCAACGCGTCGGCATTGCCCGGGCACTGGCAGTAAAACCGCGGTTGATGCTGCTCGACGAACCGACCTCGGCGCTGGACCCGGAATTGGTCGAGGAAGTACTGCAGGTCATTCGCAGCCTTGCGAACGATGGCATGACCATGGTGATGGTGACCCATGAAATGAGCTTCGCTGCACAGATATCCAGTCAGGTAGTGTTTATGGAAGCAGGAAAAATTATTGAAACCGGTACTCCGCAGGCACTGTTTCAGGCACCAAAGACGGAACGCTTACAGCAGTTTCTCAGCCCCTGGTTTAACCGCAGCCTCACTCCACGCGTGCAGGTGACCCCATGATTGCCGATCAAGTGATGCAGGCCGTTTCATCGGAACGACTGCAGCGTTTGTTGGAGACCCTGGCAACCTTCGGGCCCGGCATCGATGGCGGAATGAACCGTCAGGCGTTGTCCGAAGAAGACTTCCTGGCCCGCGCCTGGCTGATTGAAGAAGCCCGAAAACTGGACTGCAAAGTGTGGACCGACGCCAGCGCCAACCTGTTCATACGCCGCGAAGGCCGTGAGGACTTAACGCCAGTGATGACCGGGAGCCACGTCGACACCCAACCCACAGGCGGGAAGCTTGACGGCTGTTACGGGGTGATGGCCGGGCTTGAATGTCTGTATGCGTTGGCAGAACTCAACGTCAGCACCCGTCGCCCGATCGAAGTGGTGGTCTGGACTAACGAAGAAGGCAGCCGCTTCAGTCCAGGAGCGATGGGCTCCAGCGCCTACGTAGACCCGGCGCGACTGGAGACTTATCGAAACAACCTTGACGCTGCGGGTATATCGGTAGGAGAGGCACTGGACGCTCACGCCCTGCGCTTTGCCGAACTGCCACAGCGCGAAAAAATCGCCACACACGCCTTTGTCGAGTTGCACATTGAGCAAGGCCCGATATTGGAGCAAGCCAATGTCCCGCTGGGAGTGGTTTCGGGTATTCAGGGCGTGCGCTGGTATCAAGTGCGCTGCAAGGGTGCTTCGGCACACGCAGGAACCACGCCGACGCACATGCGGCGCGATGCGTTGTTGCTCGCCATGGAATCCCTCGGCCGCATCGACGCGCTGGCCGAACAACTTGCCGGTGACGACAAGCGCCTGACATTCGGACGCTGGAACGTCTCGCCCAATGCAATCAACACGATTGCCGGTGAAGCAACCTTCAGCATCGACTTCCGCCACGCCGATCCGGCTGTACTCGAAGCCTTCGATAATGCCCTCAGTGCCTGCCTGCCTGCCGACGCCGAACTGACCAGCCTGTTCAGCCACAGCCCGACCGCGTTCGATCATCAGGTCATCAATGTGTTGGAGAACGCCTGCGACGCCACAGGACTGACTTGGCAATCGATACGTTCTGGCGCCTTCCACGACGCCATGTATCTGGCCGGGCACTGTCCGACAGCAATGCTTTTTGTACCCAGCCGGGACGGCATAAGCCACAACCCGAAGGAATTCACAGATCCCGCGCAATTGAAAGCAGGCGCCCAGGCATTGGCCTGGAGCCTGGTTGCACTTGCAGAACAACCCTGAACCCATAGGAACTCATATGACCAATATTACCCATAGCCACGACTATCCGGCCTGCTGCCAGCCCGACAATGGCTCCTCGCTGGGCATCAACGCCACGTTGAAAGAACCGATCTCGGCCGATGGCACTCCAGTCCTGGGCGAAAGTTACACAGTGCCTGCCCGTTGTGGCCGCGCCGTCCGCCTGAAAGCTGGCCAGGTCATCAAAATCGTCAACACTCACGGCACCCAGGTATGTGACACCTGGTTGTTCAACAGCGAAGACATGAGCGAATTCCTATCGATGGAACATGCTCGCGCGCATTGCAACAGCATCATTCCCAAGACTGGCGACGCGCTGTTCAGTAACCGCCGCCGCACGATCGGTACCTTGTTGACCGACACCTCACCCGGCATTCACGACACCTTGATGGCTGCGTGTGACCTGCACCGCTACACCAACCTGGGAGTCGAGGGTTATCACGACAGCTGCGCGGATAACATGCGTCTGGCCTTGCAGGCTATTGGTCTGCGCTCCCATGAAGTTCCGCAGCCTTTCAATCTGTGGATGAACATTCCGGTCAAGCCTGATTACACTGTTGAATGGCTGCCGCCGGTATCCACAGCCGGGGACTACGTTGAAATCCGTGCAGACATGGACGTTATCGTGGTGATGTCAGCCTGCCCTCAGGACATTGTGCCTATCAATGACCTTAACCCGGTGGAAGTTACCTTCTCGGTTCACGGCTGATCTTCAGTACCCCAGTAGACGACAGGCTCCCGTAACCCTAGGATGCCTGTCGCTCACTTCGTACAAACTTTTCGAGGGATGCATGTCCACACCCAGCAAAACGCCAGTAGCCAAATCCCAGCATTCCGATGCCCTGCCGAGTTTGAGCGTTCGCCTTCGCCATGCGCGTAAGGTGGCAGGCTTAACTCTCAAGCAAGTTGCCCAGGCTGCCAACTGCTCCGAAAGCCTGATTTCCAAGCTGGAAAACGACGCCGCATCGCCTTCACTGGCCATGCTGCACCGCCTGGCACTCGCGCTAGGCAGCAACGTGTCCGAGCTGACATCCGAAGACTGGGAGTCTGAAGAGCCCGTGCTGCGCGCCGGCGGTCGACAAGTGAGTCGTTTCGCACAAGGCACCGCCAAGGGCTATATCGATCTGGAACGCATCACCCATCTGCAAAAAGGCGGGCTGCTGCAAGGCGATATTCATATCGTTTCCCCTGGCATGGTCAGCGACATGATCGAGCATGCTGGTGAAGAGATGGGTTACGTGATCGAGGGAAGCCTCGACCTGACTCTCGGCGAGACCACCTACACGCTGAATGCTGGCGACTCCTTTCACTTCCCCAGCAACGTACCCCATGGCTATCGCAACTCGACCAAGAGTGTCGTTCGCATACTTTGGATCAACACGCCCGCTACCTTCTAACAAACTGCTTTCGGTACTTGGCAACGTCCGCCTCGTCGACACCGCCGCTGACAGCAGCGCCCACCACCCCGCAACATGCGCCGCTCTGATTTGAAATGCATATCTGCAGAGAAAATCGGGAGCGCAGCCTTTTTGGCAAAGTAGTGTCAGCACGCCGCCTCGCAACGCCGTTGGCTCATACAGGTGTTGCATTTGCGGTGCTGTAGGCGATGTCAGGATCGGTGACAAATCATCCGGCCACAACGCCCTCAACGCGCCTTTAACGTCAGAACCAACAATATTCATCAAGCACCTTGAATAAATATCCTGCCACCGTCTTCTATTAGTGCAGCCTACGCCCAGACGCCTCAATCCGGCGCAATTCAGGTTGGCGAAAGACCTTGGTTTTGTGGTGCTACAGGGCAATAGATCGTGCCTCCGAATCAGGCATGAACATTGCTTTCACATTATTCAAGTAACTTGAATTAAATGTAAGCCACTATAATCAGGGGACCGTATGACCCAATCCAGCGTCACGACTCGCTTCACTTTGCTCGCTCGCATTGCAGCGATAACCACCCTCTCCTTCTCGTGTGCCTACGCGGGGACAGTGGCTGCGGATCCGTTGAAAGTTGCCATTGTGCTAGCCGGCAACATCACCGACCGTTCCTTCAACCAGTCCGGTTATGAGGGTGTAATTCAGGCACGCGACGCACTGAAGATAGATGTGGCCTACAGCGAAAAGGTCCCGCAACCAGACCAGGCTCAAGCCTTGGCAGACTACGCCCGACGCGGCTATGACGTGGTGATTGGTTATGGGGGCGAGTTTCAGGATTCAGTGGACCGGGTTGCCAAACGCAACAGCAAGACCCAGTTCCTGGTGGTAAACGGCACCAAAAGCGGCGGCAATGTCTCGACGCTGGCGTTCGATATGAAGGACATGGGTTATGTCATTGGCTACATCGGCGGCAAAACGTCGTTGAGCGGAGTGGGTGGTTTTGTCGGTGCGCAAAAAATCAAAGCGTACTCCGACCTCAACGACGGTTTCGTCGAAGGCTTCAAGGCCGCCCGACCACAGGGCCAGGTCCTGAGTGCATGGACCAACGACTGGGATGACCTGGCCAAAGGCAAAGAAGCGGCCTTGAATCTAATTGGGCAGAAAGCCGATGTGGTGTTCCCAACCATGGATAACGCTGTACTTGGCAGTCTGCAAGCAGTCCGTCAGGAGAACAAACAGGGGTTCGGAATTTACTACGATGCGTTGAGTGACTGGCCGGATAACCTGCTGCAATCAGCCGTGCTAGATATGCGCGGTGCGCTGCTGACGGTGCTTACTCAGGCGCAAAGCTCGTCGCTGGGCGGCAAGTCTTATGTGTACGGCTTTGAAACGCCCAAAGCCTTCCGCCTCGGTAGCTACGGCAAAGCAGTATCCGAGCAGACCAGGACCGATGCCGCGGCATTGATCGAGACCATCAAGCAGCGCAATGCCAGCCAGCCAGCAGTCGCGGCGGCGGTAAAACCCTGATGAGCTATTTACAACTGGAGGGAATCGGCAAGCGATTCGGCGACTTCACGGCCCTGAAGGACGTCACTCTGGGAGTAAGCAAAGGCAGTATCCATGCGCTGTTGGGTGAGAATGGTGCGGGTAAAACCACACTGATGAACATCCTCTACGGCTTTTACCAACCGGACTCCGGTGTGGTTCGCCTTGATGGTAGGGAGCTGTCAATCGACTCGCCCCGTCAGGCCCTGTCCGATGGTATTGGCATGATCCACCAGCATTTCATGCTGGTGGATAACCTGAGCGTTCTGGAGAACGTCGTCCTCGGCCTGCCGGGCGGCCTGCGGCTGAAACTCACTGATCACCGTCGCAAGCTGATAGAACTGAGCGCTCAGGTCGGCCTGAATGTCGATCCTGATCGCCTGATCTGGCAACTTCCGATAGGCATGCGTCAGCGGGTGGAAATCCTCAAGGCGCTGTATCGGGACGTGGAAGTGCTGATTCTGGATGAACCCACCAGCGTTCTGGCCCCTACCGAGATCGACGCATTTCTACAAATTCTGGATAACCTGCGCTCGATGGGCAAAACCATGTTGTTCATCACGCACAAGCTCGATGAGGTGTTTCGGGTTTGTGATCGGGTGACGGTACTGCGCCGGGGCAATGTCGTCGGACACGCTCAGGTCAGTGAAAGCACGCCACAGGAAATTTCCCGGTTGATGGTCGGCCGTGAATTGGCCCAGCCCGTTGAGCTTCCCATGGTTGTACAGGGCCCGGTTGTGCTCAAGGTACGAGCTTTGTCGGCCAATAATGATCGCGGCATTCAGGCGTTGAATTCTGTCAGCTTCGAGATTCGAGCGGGGGAAGTGCTGGGTATTGTCGGCGTTGACGGCAACGGCCAGGCGGAGCTTGCGGATACGATCGCCGGAATGCGCCATGCGCAATCCGGGGAAGTCTACATGCGCGGCCAGTCGATGCTTGGCCACGATGTCGCCAGCCGCCGTAAACGGTTCAGGGTCGGCTATGTTCCCGAAGATCGCCACAGCACCGGGCTGGTACTGGATTTCACGCTGTGGGAAAACGCCATGCTGCGCGATCACCGACGCTCACCGTTTTCGCGTTTCGCCCTGCTCAAAACAAAACGCGCGCGGGAGATCACCAAAGACTGGTGCTCCCGATACGACGTGCGCATGCACTCGGTTGACCAGCAAGTACGGTTCCTCTCAGGAGGCAACCAGCAAAAGCTGATTTTTGCCCGGGAAGTCGAATGCGACCCTGATCTGCTAATCGTCATGCAGCCGTGCAAAGGCTTGGATGTCGGTGCTATCGAAGCCGTGCAAGGGGTCGTGCGCGAACAGCGGCAAGCGGGCAAAGCGGTGCTTTACATATCGACGGAGCTGGAAGAAGTCATGGCGATTTCTGATCGTATTGGCGTGATGTGCGCAGGTCATCTGACGGGTGTACTGAATCGCGCCGACGCCACAGCGGACCTGATTGGTTCACTGATGACCAGCACGGCTTCACAAGAGGTTTTGTCATGAATGAAGTCTGGCGCTGGCTGCATCGCCTGCGAATGGTCTGGGCGGTGCTTGCAGCCTTTGCCCTGGGTTCGCTGCTCATCGTAGCGGCTGGCAAAAATCCCATGGCTGCTTATCAAGCGTTGTTTAAAGGAGCCTTTTTCGACTATCACGGCCTGGCCGATACCCTGGTCAAAATGTGCCCGATGCTGCTCGCCGGGCTTGCGGTGATCATTCCCATGCGTTGCGGGCTGCTCAATGTCGGTGCCGAGGGGCAGATCTATATCGGTGGACTGGCAGCGGCAGCCGTCGCGCTGTATCTGCCGCAGATGCCTGCGATGCTGCATGTGCTGCTGTGCCTGCTGGCAGGCATGCTGGGCGGTGGCCTGTGGGGCTCGATTCCAGGGTATCTAAGGGCAAAACGCGGCATCAATGAAGTCATCGTGACGCTGCTGATGAACTACGTGGCGATCAATATCGTCAGCTATTTCGCAGGCGGTCCAATGATGCAGGAAGGCGCGCCCTACCCTTACTCAGCAGAAATCAGCGAAGACTTATGGCTGCCTCTGCTGCTGTCGGACACTGACACTCACATCGGTGTGCTGATTGCGGCGCTCTTGAGCTTGATGACCTTTGTCGTCTTCAAATACACCACCATCGGCTTTTCAATGACGGCGGTAGGCAAAAGCCCGCAAGCCGCGCGCTACGCTGGTATGTCCGTGAACCGCAACCTGATCGGCAGCATGATCGCAGGTGGCGCCATCGCTGGCTTGGCGGGGGCGATAGAAGTACTCGGGGTCAAATACCGGTTGTATCACCTGTTCAGCCCCGGCTATGGCTACGACGGCATCGTGGTTGCCTTTATGGCCAGCCTGAATCCTTTGCTGGCGACATTTTCGGCGTTTTTCCTGGCAGGCCTGAGCACTGGCGCGCAGTACATGCAACGCGCCATCGGCCTAGATGTGACAGCGATAGAAGCATTGCGCGGGCTGATCGTGATCTTTGTCGCCGCCGGGCTGATCTGGAAATTAAACCTGCAAAAGCGGAATAACCCGTTGGCGAAAACGGCCAGCATCCCGAACCAGCAAAACACAGCGGAGGGTTTGACCGATGGACGCTAGTTATCTGGATATTCTTGCCACCGGACTGCGCCTCGCCGTCCCGCTAATTTTCGCGGCATTGGGCGGCATCTGGTGTGAACGTGCCGGGGTGTTCAACCTGGCGCTGGAGGGCAGCGTCCTGGGCGGCGCGTTCGGTGCGGCTCTAGGTGCGTTTTTCCTGCAAAGCGTGTGGGGAGGTTTGCTGGGTGGATTACTTGCGGCGGGACTGGTCGGACTGCTATTGGCAACCATGACGGTGCGCCTGGCAATCAACCAAATGGTTGCGGGTATCGCCATCAACATGCTGGTCATTGGCATGACCTCTTTCTTCGCACGCATGGCGTTCAGCGAGCAAGCTGCTTCAGCATTGTTGCCGGGCTTCACGACATTGCCTGTTCCGGGGCTGGCGTCGATCCCGGTGATCGGCGATATTCTGTTCCAGCAGAATTTACTTGTCTATCTGCTATACGGCCTGGTGCCACTTGCCTGGTGGCTTCTATTCCGCACTTCGTGGGGCCTGAACCTGCGCGCCACCGGTGAGTATCCAAGAGCCGCCGATAGCGCCGGATTGAACGTATTCCGGATTCGTTTTTTAAGCGTTGTGGGCTCTTGTGTGATCGCCGGACTGGGTGGCTGCTATTTGGTGCTGTCACAAGTCTTCATGTTTACCGAGCACATGAGCGCGGGCAAAGGCTTCATTGCCCTGGCGGCATTGATTCTAGGTCGATGGAATCCAGTGGGCGCACTAGCTGCCTGTCTGTTGTTCGGCCTGGCCGATGCACTGCAACTGCGTTTGCAATTTGGTCATCCGGATGTGCCCTATCAGCTGTTCGTGGTGCTGCCTTATGTCGCATCCATTGCCGCACTGGTGATCTTCGCCGGAAAGATCAGGCCTCCGGCCGCCGCAGGTGAATACTTCAAGCGCGGTGGCAAATAGCATTTCGCCTCGACTTTCAGTTTTTAACAGGTACCGACATGAGCAAACCTGCAAGCATGATCAACAACCCTATTCCGTGGCCTGGCGGCGCGCGATGCGCCGTGGCGATCACCTTCGACATGGACGCCGACAGCTTCCTGCACCTGCATCGCCCCGCAGACAGCCATAAGCGGGTCAGCACCATTTCAACCCTGCAATACGGACCGAAAGTCGGCGTACCGCGAATCCTGCAATCCTACCGGGACCTGGGTCTGAAACAGACATTCTTCGTTCCTGCCTGGTGCATTGAGCAATATCCGGCCGCGGTCGAAGCGATGGTCAAGGACGGTCATGAAATCGGACACCATGGCTACATCCATGAGCACGTCAACGAAATCAGCGAAGAGGAAGAGCTGTTCTGGCTGCGTAAATCTATCGATATCATCGAACGCCACACAGGCCAGAAACCCCGAGGTTTCCGCGCCCCGCTATACAACTTCTCGCCCGCTACCACAGACCTGTTGATTGCCGAAGGCTTCAAGTACGACGCCTCGTTGATGGGCGACGATATCCCGTACATCCTGCAAGGCAAAACCGGCCAACTGGTAGAGCTACCGACCCATTGGGCGATGGATGACTGGCCGCCGTACGTGCACATGAGCGACATCGACTACAGCATGCCGATCCGTTCGCCTCAGGAAGCCATCTCCGTTTACAAGGCCGAGTTTGATGCGATGTGGGAGCACGGAGGGCTTCTGGTTGCAGTCTGGCATCCGTTCGTAAGCGGCCGCCTCGCCCGCTGGCATGAGGCGGTGCGCTTCATTGAATACATGCAGGCCAAAGGTGGAGTGTGGTTCGCCACGCTGGAAGAAATCGCCGCGCATGTAAGTCAAGTACATGACCAAGGGTCGGCAAATCTGCGGGTGGAGCGTATGCCGCCGTACGACGGCCCCGTCAAGTTTGACAAATATTAGCCAAAACGCTGATTAGCGGTCGCCATCAGGCGACTGCCTGACCACCACAGGCAATTCCTTAAACCTATAAAAATACACAGTCAACTCACTTACCCACATGTCCATTTCGGCGACGAGTCGTTAACTACAACTGACAGAATTCGCAATTGACTAAAATGCCCGCGCGTCGAATTCACAGCAGCGCACTTCAACGTCGAGTATTAGAGGGTTACCTAGACAAAGCTGCTATTACGCCCAGCGATTTAACAAGTGGCCATTACGGAGCACCACCCCAATCACATTTTCTGGTACGGACGCCATGGCAGATGGGTAACAAAATGGACGCTCCATGCCCAAAATAAAAAAGCAAAAAGGCCGTTACGCATAGGCCCGACATGCAGGGTAAGATCAAGAGCCAAAACCTGCTAACAATCCCAGAACCAGATGATGCCGAATGTCGGCAGATTGCTGCAGAACGCGTCACTTATACCTTGAGGAGCGCTATCGATGGCGAAACTCCACGCGTCCCTCCACCCTGTCGCAGGGCGTTCGGTTGATGAACATCGGCCATTGAAAACCGTTGGTTTTTTGGTCATACCAAATTTCACCACTATCGGCTTCGCTTCCGCTGTGGAAACCTTGCGCATAGCCAATATGGCGGCGCGTCAAACGATGTTCCGCACGGTTATCATCGCTGCCAACATGGAGCCGGTCATGGCCAGCAACGGCATGCGCCTGCTGCCCGACTACACCATCACCGATGCACCAAAGCTGGATATGCTGTTCGTTGTCGGATCAAACCCTATCGTCTCTAATCACAGCAGCCTACCGCTACTCAACTGGCTCCGTAAGCTGGCGCATGATCAAGTGCCCCTAGGCGGGATTTGCACTGGAAGCCACTTATTGGCGCGCGCAAACTTACTTAAGGGTTATCGCTGCACTATTCACTGGGAAGACATCGAAGCTTTGAAGGAGCGTTTCCCGGGCATCATTATTTCCAATCAGTTGTTTGAGCTTGATCGCGATCGCTACACGTGCTCAGGCGGCGTGGCCTCTATGGACATGACACTGCAGTTGATAGCGCGCGAACCCGGTGGTCGCGAAATTGCAGCCCATGCAGCCGAGTTGCTACTGTGTGATCGGGTCCGGGGCGCGCAGGAACAGCAGCGTGTGCCATTACGACAGAAACTGGGCACCTCTCAACCTAAGCTCAGCCAGATGGTGGCAATCATGGAGGCCAATCTTGAGGAGCCGTTGGGCCTTGAGGAGCTCGCGCGATTGAACGAAGTGTCGGTACGGCACCTAGAGCGGTTGTTTCACAAGCACCTACAACGCACGCCGAGTCAGTATTACCTGGAACTGCGCCTGTCGCGAGCGAGACAATTGCTACTGCGCAGCGAGTCGCAAGTTCGTGATATCGCCCTCGCTTGCGGCTTTATCTCCCCTGCGCACTTCTCCAAATGCTACAGCCGTTTCTTCGGGATATCACCCCTCGGCGAACGCAAGCAAGTGGCTGCGATGCATTAATTTATAGGGCGTATCCTCATCGCAATGGCGACCGCGAGGACTCCACTGAACAGGCTATGCCCCCTATATATTGGGTTGTGACGTTCGGGTCAGTCTTGCAAAGCTTTATGCGCAGTCTCGCGGCTCGCCAGCATGGCAATTAACGCTACAGCGGCGGCCGCCAGCAGATACCAGGCTGGTGCCATTTTATTACCGGTCAGCTGAATCAGCCAAGTCGCAATAAATGGCGCCGTACCGCCGAACACCGCATTGGCGATATTGAAGCTGAAGGCAAAACCACTGAAGCGCACGCGGGTCGGGAATATCTCGGCGAGGAAGCACGGCAAGGTGCCGTCGTTCATCGCCAGGATCGCGCCGAAGGCTATCTGGATCATCAGGATGACGATCAGCGGCTGGTTGTTCAACATGCCGAACAGCGGCCATGTAAGCGCCAGAAACAGCACCGATGCGGTCAGCAACATGGCCTTGCGTCCGAACAGATCCGACAGCTTGCCCATCAGGAAAATCAGCCCGATGTAGGTCGCCAACGACACAGTCGACGCCATGAACGAATCGCTCTCGCTCATGCCCATCTCGGTAGACAGGTAGGTCGGCATATAACTGAGCAACAGGTAGAACGCTACCGCATTCAAGCATGTCACACCGATGCCGATAATCACGCTACGCCGGTGTAAGGTCAAAAGTTCGCGAACCGGAGCGTGGGTCGCGCATTCCTTGGCCTCGAGGCGTTTTTCCATCTCTAGAAATTTGGGTGTGTCTTGCAAACTCATACGGATGTAACGCCCGACTAGACCGAACGGCGCCGCCAGCAGGAAGGGCAAACGCCAGCCCCAACTGTGCAGATCCTCAACGCTCATCCACGAATGCAAACCGGCCACGAACACTGCGCCGAACAACAAGCCGGCAGCAGTACTCGCCGGCACGATGCTGGTATACAAACCGCGTTTACCCTCAGGGGCATACTCGGCCAGAAAGGCTGATGCCCCAGCGTACTCTCCGGAAGCGGAAAAGCCCTGAAACAAGCGGATTAGTAACAACAGAGCGGGTGCCCACAGACCAATATGGTTGTAAGTCGGCAGGATACCGATGCAGAAGGTCGAGATTGACATGATCAGAATCGACCAGGACAACGCGCTGCGCCGCCCGTACTTGTCTCCGAAGTGACCCCAGACTAGCCCTCCCAGCGGGCGAACGAAAAACGACAGCGCAAACACCGCGAAGGTTGCCAGCAGCCCGGTCGCCTTGTCGGTCTGCGGAAAAAACGTCAGTGCAATCACGGTTGCCAAATAGCCGTAGGCCGCGTAGTCGAACCATTCGACGAAGTTGCCCATGAAGCTGGCACTGGCCGCGCGCCGCAGTGCCTTGCGCTCGGAAATCCGTTCAAGCTGCTGTTCCAGGATCGGCGTCAGACTTGCGTTTTGGGTGCTCATTGCGCACCTCCGGGGGTAGAGGTGCTGTTATCGGAATGAAGAGGCAACGCTGTATCGCTACCAGAAGCGGTATGGAAATTGAACTGCTTCGAGCCCGTGGCCGGAATCGTGACGTAGTACATGACAAATACCCTCTATTGTTTTACTTGGCAGGGTTAAGGGTCAGTAAATGATGCGCGATATTATCGTGCACGCGTTGGTTTTTCCGGTTTAACTCAGCCGCCGGGACGGTATTTCCTATACTTTTACTATTAACAAAAGAAAACGCCGCACAGGTTCACTGTGCGGCGCCTAATCTCACTTCTTGATGATGTTATGTTCCGGGCCATACGGGAATTTGGTGATGTTTTCCCCGCCCTGCTCGTTGACGATCAATATGTCATGTTCGCGGTAACCGCCCGCGCCCGGAAGGCCTTCAGGCAGCATGATCATCGGTTCAATGGAAACCACCATCCCCGGCTCCAGTACCGTGTCAATGTCTTCGCGCAGTTCCAACCCAGCTTCGCGGCCGTAGTAATGGCTCAGTGTACCGAAGGAGTGGCCGTAGCCGAAGGTGCGGTATTGCAGCAGATCGTGCTCAAGGAAAATCTCGTTGAGTTGCAGAGCGATATCGCAGCAGCGCATGCCCGGCTTGATTAGTTTCAGGCCGGCCTCGTGCACTTTAACGTTCACTTCCCACAAACGGAGATGCTCGTCGGAGCAATGGTCCAGGAACATTGTGCGTTCCAGCGCAGTGTAATAACCAGCGATCATCGGGAAGCAATTGAGGCTCAGGATGTCGCCCTTGTTAACCTTGCGCGAGGTCACCGGGTTATGAGCACCGTCGGTGTTGATGCCAGACTGGAACCAGGTCCAAGTGTCCATCAGTTCGGAGTCCGGGAAGGTGCGGGCAATTTCGCGCACCATCGCCTGGGTAGCGTGCAAGGCGACTTCATACTCCGGCACCTGATCACGCAAGGCTTCCACGACTGCTGCGCCACCGATGTCTGCCACGCGGGCACCATGACGGATGATTTCATGCTCTTCGGCGGATTTGATCATGCGCATACGCATGCAAGGTGCACCGATATCCACCAGTTCGGCCTGCGGGTAACGACTGGCAAGTTTGTCGCGATTGAGCAGGTTCAGATGGTCAAATTCGATGCCAATGCGTCCAGCTTTCGGCAAAGCTTGCTGAATCGCGACGAAATAATTATCGCGCTGCCAGTCTGTGTAAATGATGTTCTCAGTGCCCACGGTGCGGCGCCAAGGCTGACCGCCATCGATGTTGGCGCTGATGGTAACGGCACTGTCTTGGGTAACGACCAGCGCGTACGGGCGACCGAAAGAGCAAAACAGGAAATCGCTGTAGTAGTTGATGTTGTGATAGGACGTGAATACTGCCGCATCAATATTGTTTTGCGCTAGATACGCTCGCAATTTGGCCTGTCGATTGGCGTACTCCTGAACCGAAAACGTCGATTTTACTTTTTCGCCGTTCTTGATCTGGATCGTTTTAGGCATTTGCATGTCATTTATCCTTGTCGTTGATTGAGCGACATAAGACGCCACTCTGGCTGGCCGCTGAACATCATTCGAACAGATGCGAACTAGGATTTTTTGTGCGAATCCGACCTGTAATTGGCCAGACCCGCTATTTTCGAAGGCGAACTCAGGCCTAATCAAAAAAAGTGCTCCACAGCGCGACGTTTTGGATGGCATACGTCCATCAACACTCAGCACGTCGCGCGTGAGGCTGCGACGGACAGGTTGTGCGGGCTATTCGACGCCAGGGGACGCCAGTCAAATCTCAGGCAACTACGTCATCATCTCGATACGTCGAGCTAGCTTGGAAAAGGCAGAATGTCTGGAGGTCGGTAATTGAACGTCGCCGATTTGTGACGTCAGCTTGGCTGATTTCGCGTGCGCCTTGATTAGTGAATTGCAACATCATCAGCCGCACTGACGCCAGATATAGATAGCACTACTTCCAGCAGACAGGCCTATCGGAGTTATGCGCGCCCAGCTGCCCACCATCATGACTTTGCCTTGTGGAGTAACATCAGACTACAGATTATTACGTAGGCGCCTGGAGCGGACAGGATCAAACATTAGCAGGCCGCCTGACCGCTAGCCTGTAGGGGTCTGCCAAGTGCAGCGTATTTGCGCTGTTATCGGTGATCAGAGCGAAAAAGCGCTTGAGTTCCGAGTAGCCCAACACATCTCAGATGTGCAGACCGGCTTCCAGAATGGGCGATGGATGCGATTCATTAGCGGATATCATGATATTAACGATAACATCCTTGCCGAGGCAGATCTTCATGCTAGCCCGATCAATCTCAGGATAAGGGTATGGCCACGGTGGTAGAGAGATTACCGAAACAAGCTTGGCGATGGATAATTTCGGTCTAGAAGTAAATAACATTGATATGCGAACGGTTGAGCACTTTCGAATCGGCCACACAAAACACCCAGGGCTCTGTCTCTTAAATCTACATCGATAAGCCACTTCATAACGGTTATCTGGAATTAAGTTCGGACCTGAGGGATCGTACCACTTGCGCCTAGTTTAACTGCCAGATTCTTTTCAACTTCTAACATCATGTATCCCCCATACTCTTGTGCTAGAAATTCGCACATGAGCCCTTGAACAGCTTGGCGGCCAATACATGTTAGGCGTCCACGGTCGACACAGAATGGCGCGGTGACAAACTTGATGTCTTTGTAAATACCGAGGTGCTGGGAGTATCCTATTTCAGGAAGGCTGCAACGAAAACCATTTAGCGCGCCACTCATTGCCAACAACCAGCCCGCACCGCCGAAGGCCCCCAGATCAACAGGCTCGGTGCTCCAATGGTCCAGCCGCTGCCTGATATCATCGTAATCCGTATCGGAATGTATATTCTCGGCGGTACACAGGATCAACACATTAAATAACTGCGCATGGTCCAGCCGAGTAGTTTCAGTAGCTATGCCGCTGCTTGCGTTAAGCGTGCCCCCTTCTAAACTGAGAATTTGCCATTCACAAAGCTGAAAGCCTGCTACATGATTAGCGGATCGTAGTGGCTGTATAGCATTCGCTAATGAATATAGGTCAAACCCCTCAGTGAGCAAGAACCCAACTTTCACAATATCCAAGTCACCTCCAGGAAATCTAGGCACTTTTCTGCATCCTCGGAACCATGCTCAAACGCGACACCGCACAATATAACATTTAGCAACTAATATTTCTGGAAAGAGATCAGACGATAGCTTGATCACAAAGTAAGACCATTGATGTAAATGCAATTCAATTTACACTGCCACCATTCTGCCGCTCATTCCATGACGTAAGGAACTGAAGTAAGCGAGGGCTGGTAGGAGCCCCAAATATCTGGCTAGGAGGTCCCTGTTCCTCTACGCGACCATCAGCGAGAAAGACGACTTTATCCGATACCTTTGCCGCGAATCCCATCTCATGCGTCACGATGACTAATGTCATACCTTCACTCGCCACGTCCTTAATGACATTGAGCACCTCTCCTACTAATTCGGGGTCTAAAGCTGAGGTAGGCTCGTCAAAGAGCATAATGCTGGGTTCCATCGCCAACGCTCTGGCTATTGCCACCCGTTGCTGTTGACCTCCGGAGAGTTGACTCGGGTAGCTTGAAGCCTTATGAGCGAGACCGACCTTTTCAAGCTGGGCCTCCGCCATCGCATATGCCGCAAGTTTCGGCATTTTTTTTACAAGCCTCAAGGGGGTGGCAATATTATCAAGAACACGCATATGTGGCCATAGATTGAACTGTTGAAAAACCATGCACACCTTGCGAAGCGAACTCTGGATTATGTTTTCGGGCAATTGGTACAAACCTCCAGTAACAGAGCTTCCGTAACCAATAAGGCGGTTATTTACCAGTACCTCACCACCGTCATATTCTTCAAGAAAATTTATACATCTCAGCAACGTTGATTTACCAGATCCAGAACCTCCGATGATGCTAACCACCTCGCCTTTCGCGACGGTGAGTGAAATGCCTTTGAGCACTTCATGTTGACCATAGCTTTTTTGCAAATCACGAATTTCTATAGCGTATGAATTGGACATGCATAACCTCAGCGCTGCAGATAATTTTTAAAATGCCGCTCAGCTCTGGAACCAATGCCAGCTAGTACAATGGCAATAGCCCAATACGTCAACGCCAATATCGTATATGGCTCCAGCATGGAGTAGCTCTGAACAGCAATTGTCATCGCCACGTTAGTTAACTCAGCGACTGTTATAATCGACAAAACAGACGACTCCTTTAGTAGAATTATCGTCTGCCCGACGACTGCTGATACGCACCGAGCCATCATCTGCGGCCACAGCACAACGCGAAATACCTGGGTACCTGTCAGTCCCAGATCTCTTGCAGCTTCGAGTTGACCTTGTGGAATTGACTCACGTCCGGCACGAAATATCTCTGCAAAATAGGCTGCACCATACAACCCTAGACCTATCAATCCTACGGTTTCTGCAGTCCATTCAATACCTATGTATGGTCCCCCATAGAAAACCAAAAATAATTGTAGAAGAAGCGGCGTACCCCGAAAAACATTTAAATACAGCTGGTATAAAAAGGCAAATGGCTTGTTATCAGGCTTGTATAAACTCTGTAACACCAAGCCCAAAACCATCCCCAGCGCAATTCCCCCGATACTCATTTTCAGCGTAACGCAAATCCCAGCTAGGATTGAGCCACCGTACTCGTCAAACAGACCAATGCCGATCAAAGGCACCTCCTACGCAATTTTTAGCCTAGCTTCCAGCCAGTTACCCACCCGTCCAGTCGCCATTGTTAGAGCCAAGTAAAGCAGCCCGGTCACGATAAAGAATTCGATGGGGCGGTAGGTAGTTGAGGCAAGGGTTTGAGCTGTCCTCATAAGCTCATGTACAGCGACAGCAGAAATCAATGAGGAATTTTTAATGATATCGATAGTTTCGTTTACAAGAGCAGGCAACATGGCCTTCAACACTTGAGGTGTTTTAATATAAATCAATGCTTGCCAGCGCGACAGACCAAGATCTCTGGCCGCCTCAGTTTGACCGTATGGCAGAAGCTGGAAACCGGAGCGCAATATTTCACCTTGGAAGGCTCCACTGTTCAAAGTTAATGCGACAATCGCGGCCGCCAGTGGAGGTAAACTTATTCCGATAGAAGGTAGTGCATAAAACACTAGAACAAGCTGTACCAACAAAGGCGTGCCTCGAAAGAAGCTTACATAAACAGCGCAAAACATCCGGAGCCACCTACGCTCACTCATCAGACCAAGACAAACAGCCCAGCCCATCACCAGCCCTAACGCAATAGCGGTCAAAGATACCCATAGTGTGGTAAATAGGCCTGCCAAAAGCTGTGGCAAATAGTGGGCTGTAGCTGTTAAATCAAACATACCTAATTTTCCCGATTAGCATTACTGCATTCAGTTTATCGGTGCTGGAACAGCATCAGTAGGTAGAGGCATTTCGAAGCCGAACCATTTGCGCTGAAGTTTGGCTAACTCACCGCTTGCGTTCAGCTTTGCAATACCGTCACTAAAGAATTTAACAAGAGAGGCGCTGTCAGCATCTTTACGACCGGCCCACGCATAGTATGTCGGCGGTCCGAAGGGAGGCTGTACAATTTCAAATACATCTCCACGCTCCTTGATTAAAGGCGCGAGATTGGGTAGGGATTGAACGACTGCATCGACACGACGGGAGGCCAAAGCCGCATAAGCCTCATTATAGTCCATAAATGCCTTGATTTCTTTCACGCCCGAGTTCTTCGTCGGCTGTAGTACAGTCCGCTCATACTCCTTGAGCACGTCGATTTGTGGTGCCCCGGCTTGACTTCCTACTACCATGCCAATCAAATCTTCGGCACTATTGATCCGGGCGTCTCCTTTACGCTTCAATACTGCCACACTAGCAGTGGAGAAAGGCAAGGTAAAAGCAAAACTTTCTGCGCGCGCCTTAGTTATAGTAAGTGACGTGGCTACGAAGTCGAATCTTTTGCTGGATAATCCAGGAAGTATGCCCTGAAATGGAACATCTAATTGTTTAAGTTTAACCCCGGGCAAATCAAGCATAATCGCGTCGAGTAAGTCTTTCCCGTACCCGACAATTTTACCGTCCTCGATCATCTCAAAAGGCGCATAACGTGCTTCGGTTGCGACGACAATCTCGCCACGCCCCTTGATGTCAGAAAGTAAATCAGCCTTAGCCTCAACAGCTGCAAAGGACACTAAAGTGCCAACTAACAATGGGGTCAGCAGCGAGTACAGTGGTCTCATGACGCGATCCTTTCGATGAGTTACGAGTAGAAGTGGGCGAACCGGTTGGCGTTCACACAGCATGTCCACAACCGAAATCATGAACAAACGGCTATTTTTAACGTCGACTCATTAGGTTTACTAATGTCGGCATGACTCATGCTTGTACCGGTAAAATCCCAACAGCTGGAGCCTCGTCATGTCTCGTGCCCTACCTTCTCTTGAGGGATTGCGCTACTTCGATGCTGCTGCACGGCACTTGAGCTTCACTCGCGCATCAAAAGACCTGTTCCTTACACAAAGCGCTGTAAGCCAGAAGATTCAAGCGCTTGAGCAGGAACTGGGCTATGAGCTTTTTTATCGCCTGCCTCGGGGTTTGAGGCTTACGCAACGCGGTGAACGCTTGCACGTCGGAGTCGACCAAGCGTTGAGGCTTTTAGGAATGACTTTGCACCAAATTGGAGATGAAGAGCTAAGTGGCACGCTAAAAGTGCGCGTTATGCCCTCCTTCGCTAGCAAGTGGTTGCTGCCGCGGATGCCATCCTTCAATCAAGCCTACCCTGGCATACAGTTGGAGGTAGAAGCGGATCTGAGTACCCCTAATTTCAATAGCGACGGCGTCGACTTGGCAATCAGCTGCGCTTGGACTGACAATGCCAAACTCTCTCAGCTACACCTATTCGATGACCTCGTTTATCCAGTAGCCAGCGCGGATTTGTTGGCACGAGTAGAAATCAAAGATTATGGTGATTTGTGCCAGACAATCTTGTTACATGACTCTATGCCTCACGCTGCCTACAGCACCAACTGGGACGCTTTTTTCTCCCGGCACAGCCGCTACGATATCAATACCCGTGGAGGCTGCTCATTTTCACGGGCAGACCTTGTGTTGCAGGCGGCTTGTGATGGTCAGGGGGTCGCGTTAATGCGGCATTCGCTGTGTGCAAAAGAGATAGCAAACGGTACCTTGGTCAGGCCGTTCCCTGAGGTAATGCAAGATGGCCAAGTATGGCTAGTGCACCCCAGCATTCATGAAGACCGCCCTCGGGTTCAGGCGCTAAAGAAGTGGATCAAGAGCGAGGTGGAGCAGCATCTGTCGCAGCGGCGCTTGAACCTGGGCAGCTAGATATCTGTCTCAGCCATAAGCTCTGCTAATAGTACGGAATTAAAAATCGTCATTTGTTCCTATTGGGCGTGAAGGAGATGCTACGCGCTGCCTTCACTAGACAGGAACCTCGGCATGAGCATGCCTAATTACATTACACTTCAAAATGGACCTAAAACACGGTCTACTTTCAGTGTGAAGGAAATGTCCCGACGCCTTCAGCTGTTACGTCAGCATATGACCAGCACCAGTTTGGACGCCATTGTATTGAGTTCAATACACAACATAAACTATTTTGGCGACTTCCTCTTCTGCGAGTTTGGGCGTAGCTACGCATTAGTAGTAACGCACGATAGCTCCATTCTTATCACAACCAATATTGATGGAGGCCAAGGTTATCGCCGCAGCTGGGGAGATAATCTTGTCTATACAGACTGGGAGCGTGATAACTATTTCGTTGCTCTACGTAAAGCAATCCCATTAAAATCTCGCCGTATAGGCGTAGAGTTCGATCATCTATCCCTCGATAAATTTCGCAAGATCGAAGCCGCTCTTGATAATGCGGAACTGGTTGACATCGCGCCTGGCACCAACCGTATTCGTATGTTCAAGTCAATCGAAGAAATCCAGCTGATTCGTATTGGTGCAGCGGTAGCGGACGTAGGAGGTGCGGCTTGTTTAGACGCGATATCTGAAGGTGTGCCTGAGTACGAGGTAGCCATTGCGGGGACGTCTGCAATGACTAGGGAAATTGCTAGGCGTATGCCTTACTGCGAGTTACGCGACACGTGGACGTGGTTTCAATCCGGTCTGAACACCGATGGTGCACATAATCCCGTTACCAGTCGTCGAGTTAAATCCGGGGATATACTTTCAGTTAACTGTTTTCCGATGATCGCAGGCTATTTTTCTTCATTAGAACGAACGGCTTTTTTGGGTGAGCCAAATGCCCAGCAGCGTCGCATATGGGAAATCAACTGCAAAGTACACCAACGCGGGCAGGAGATAATCAGACCAGGGGTTCGTTGCTGCGATATTGCGGCAGAGCTAAATGAAATCTATCTACAAGCGGATCTGCTCAAATATCGCACATTTGGTTACGGTCACTCAAATGGAGTCCTTTGCCACTATTACGGACGGGAGGCTGGGCTCGAATTGCGCGAAGATATCGAGACGGTGCTAGAACCGGGCATGGTGGTATCGATGACACCAATGGTAATGCTACCGGAAGGTACGCCAGGTGCTGGGGGATATCGAGAGGGCAGCGTGCTCATTGTAAATGACAGGGGTGCGGAAAATATTACGAAATTAGGCTCTGGGCCTGAGCACAATATAATCAATCTTCCCTAGCAATTAACGTCCAGAGCGGTTCAATTGATCAAGAAGTTCCAAACATCAAGAATCTGCATCATTGATTAATGATATCTGCACCTCTGGGTCATGTGGAGGATACCTAATCAGAACCCGAATTTTTGGTTAAGAGACCGAGATTGTGGCTCTGGATTGCGTAAAAACATCGATTGCTACTCGGGTATTGCTTTCAGGTAGCACTCGAAATTAAATGACCTCACCGATTTGGTCGATGGAGGAAACAGCTAGCATGAATCGCTAGTTTGAATATTGATAGTCGGTGAGAGGCCTATCCATTAGGAATGGAGGTCCGTCACGCTATGGCTATTAATGTTTTTAATTCGCATAGCAAAAGCTTCTATCGCCCTATAGATGCCGCATTGCGCTGGTGCAATCTCACTCGCTACGAAGCCCAAATTATGCAGGCGGATTGGTCTCGTCCTGAGAACCTTGCAACCCTCTTTCCCCAATGGCCCAATCTTCACATCGCTGTCGAAAGGATTTTAGACGCCATACGCAATGGAGAACTGCCGTACGGCTGCCTCGGCGTTTCTGTTCCTTTGGGAAGCTACGTAGAGCCCTATCAGCTGACCATACGCCATTCAGACTTACGCCGCTGGATGGAAATTCATTATCCCGACCATAAGCCCAGCTTTTTATTCGAGTCCGGTGAGGATACATCTGCAAAGGTCAGTCTCGGAACGTTTCTTTCAGTGAAAGCAGATCGAGACGAGTTATCGAGAGCGTTGAAAGCGCAACAGCAACACATTCAAGAAATCTTGGGAGAACTCCAGTCGATTGGACTTGAAAGAGATGATCTCAAAGCCTTGGCCAAAACGAATGGTCAACTCAGCGAGCGTAGTGAACTGACCTATCACAATATGATCGGGGCATTGGTCAGCCTTCTTTTGGACCATTCGCCCGCCGGAAAACCTCTTTCGGTATTCACGAATCAAGCAGCCATCGTCGACGCCATTGTCGCCCGTCACAAAGATGTGCCCGGCCTCAGCAAGCGGACGCTGGATGAAAAGTTTGCCGTGGCCAATCGTAGCCTCAAGAAAAACAACTGATCCAGTCAATTGCGTTGCAATGGGCTTGATTGCAGTGCAATGACTCAGCCGCGCTAGTGCGATTCAATCCAAGTCACTTCCCACCACGCGCCAACAGGCGCCAGGAGTGACTAGCATGTCCAACCCATCGGTACCCGCACTCGAAGCACCTCAACCCCAACGCCACATCATGCGACGTGACGAGGTTGAACTAAAAACCGGCTTCAAACGTGCGCATATTTACAACCTGATGAAGGAAGGCAAGTTCCCGCGGGCGAAGCGTATCGGGCTGCGCGCAGTCGGCTGGGACTCTCTGGAAATCGAACACTGGATTGCAGAACGCCTTTCACAACAGGAGTGAGGGTGATGCACGTGGTCTCGGTGGTTTCCACCAAGGGTGGTGTAGGCAAAACTACAGTAGCGGCGAACCTCGGCGGCCTGTTGGCCGATGCTGGTCTCCGTGTTCTGCTCTTGGATCTGGATAGCCAACCCACCCTCTCCAGTTATTATTCATTGAGCCAGAAAGCGCAGGCAGGTGCGTACGAGCTCATTGCACTCAATCTAACAATACCTGAACGAATAATTTCTAGGACTGCAGTCGTCGGTCTCGACCTGATTTTCTCTAATGACGATCAAGGTCGACTGAGCACTTTGTTGCTACATGCCCCTGACGGACGACTACGCCTACACAATTTGCTCAACGATTTGCATCTCAATTATGACCTGCTTTTGATTGATACTCAGGGAGCCCGCGGTGTGCTGTTGGAAATGGCCATCTTGGCCTCCGATCTCGCCCTCTCTCCCATCACGCCGGAAATGCTCGCTGCCCGCGAAATGCGTCGGGGCACCTTAAAACTACTGAGTGAGCTCGAACCGTTTCGTCATCTAGGCATCGACCCGCCGCCGTTGCGGCTCTTACTGAACCAAGTGAACGTCAATCGAGTGGACACCCGGATGATCATCCGAAGCCTGCGCGAGAATTTCGCAGAGGCTACCAATATCTCGGTTCTAGACACCGTAATCCCGGACCGGGTGGCGTACCTCAATGCCGCCTCCCTCGGCTTACCGGCCCACCGAATAGATGCTCGCCCGTCGAGTAAACGCCGACGCTCGCAGTCTGCGCTAGAAGTAATGCAAGCGCTGGCAATCGAATTATTCCCGGAATGGCGCGAAGCGGTCTCATCGGTAATGAGGTGTGCGGAGTCTCGATAAACCAAATCGCCCAATTAGCTTTTTCACCGAATTATTTTTGTTTGATCGACCTTGAAGCCATCAGGGCTTGGTAAGGAGTTTTCTAATGTTGGATCAGTTTCCTATCGTTGTTCAGCCTTCCATTCGACCACACGACGCGGCTTGCGGGGAGTGCTGCACTTTAGTTTTTCGTTTGCAAGGGGGGCGCTCGGCCATGTTGTGGTTCCTCGCAGAACTCTCCCAACATTTCGAAGGTTCAGGGACTGCCGAAATCGTGAAATTCGAGGTCGGTGACCATTTGCGTAGCCGGCGTTAACCGAGGCGGTTCAGATGAAGAAGCTCAGTCAGGAGGAAATTACCGACAAGCTGCACCAGGACCACTTCACTCAAGGTCCTGGACTGGAGCGACTGTCCGATCCCGTCATCGACACTCCCATGCTGGTCACTCTGGAACAGTTACGTCCCTACGAACACAACCCACGCTTCATTCGTAACCCGCTTTATGACGATATCAAGGCGTCGATCCGTGAACGCGGGCTGGATCAACCGCCACCGATAACCCGCCGCCCGGGTGAAACCTCTTTCATCATCCGCAACGGCGGTAATACGCGCTTAGCCATTCTCGGCGAACTGTGGCAGGAAACTCGCGACGAGCGTTTCTTTCGGATCCACTGCCTGTTCCGACCTTGGGGCAATGAAATCACCGCCCTACTCGGCCATTTGGCGGAAAGCGACCTGCACGGTCAACTCACGTTCATCGAACGGGCGCTGGCAGTAGCCAAACTCAAAACCATGCTTGAGTCCGATGGCGCAGATCTATCACAACGGGAGCTGGCTCGACGTCTTGCCGCTGGAGGCTATCCGATTTCGCAGTCGCATATCAGCCGTATGCTGGACACCCTCGAACACTTATTGCCCGCCATTCCACAAACTCTGTATGCCGGATTGGGTAAGCCTCAGATAGAGCGCCTGATCGGTCTACGTAGTCAGGCTGAGCGAACCTGGAATCGTTATCCAACCGCTGCCGTTTCATTTGCAGAGTTCTGGCTAGAAACCATGGGCTACTTCGATGGCGATCCTGAATCTTTTGATCTTGAGCAGATCCAGGACGAATTGCTCGAACGCATGAGCCACCTGCTTGGACAGTCCTACCGTATGCTGGCCCTGGAGCTGAGCGATACCCAACGGGTCGTCGCCACGCCTGGGGCTGTCACCACCACGCCTCCAGAAAACAGCCATCGGCCAAGCGTGCATGAAACTGCGGCAGAGTCGCCCTCCTCCGACGCTAATCCCGAATCAACTGATGCCCAGAGCAAGATAGAACCAATTTCAGAAGAACGGCTCACAGCCCCCGAAAAAAATACTTCACCTGCGGTCAGTCATCTATCACGCGTTCAACAGATTCGTGAGCAAATCGATCGCGAGATCTCCACCGAGCCGACGTCTCCAGTCGAAACCTGCCCAATCGACGACCTTTGGATCATCACACCACAGCTGGATACACCTGAACAACTGCGTTTAGCCATTGCTGGACTGGCTCGAGAAATGGCGGCCTATGCCGGAGATGCCGAGAGCATCATTGATCAAAAGCGTGGCTTGGGCTTCGCCCTGAACATTGAGCGACTCGATCTTTCAGCGCCTCGCTCGACGGGCGTTCACCTAATGCTCCTGGCCCTGTTACGGGCTCAAGACGAGGTGAACTGGGAGGATCGCAAGCAAATCCCCTCCGCACTGTTCGGGCAGTTGTTGCTGGGGGTCTATCAACTCCCTCTACCAGATAGACCAGTCACGGACGTGGGCCTGGAGCGACTGCCTGACAGTATGCTAATCAAACTGTTTCGCCTGATCCGCTTGGCCCGGCGCCTAATCGACTTAACACTCATCTTTGAAGACAAAAACTCACCGGAGGAGCTGAGATGAATTTGTCCTTCAATATGCTCAATCAAGCCATGCTAACCCAGGTACTGCACGAACTACGCCTGGGCAACCTGCAACGCTGCAAGGCACTTGGACTGAGTGAGGATGACATCTTCATGCTGCAATCCTTACCACCGACCACGTTATCGCGCCTGGCCCATGCCACTGTCCCTTGGCTTGAGGTCAAGATTGACTCGCCGGTGCTGCATCGTTTGATCGAACAAGCTGAACGTGATGAACAGAACGAACGGTTGATCAACCGAGCGCTCAAACTCGGCGCCAGCAGCACCATTATGTACCAGTGTTTTGGCTTGGCGCATTCGGAAACAGCCATGCGTCGGCGTCTACTCAAGATAGAAACTCGTAAAGGCCGCCCCCAACATTTAAGCGAAGCGCAGGAGCATGCGTTGTGGCAACGTTGGTGCCAAATACGAACAGAGGACGGCACCGAGGATAAACTCGACGCTATGATGATGCTTGCCGAAGAACAGCAGATCAGCTTGACCATCGTTTGGCAGCAAATCGACCAGTACAGCAACAAAACATGAATGCTGTTCCTGCCAGTCGCTGGCAACGTGTCCTGCAGCAATGCACACAGCAGCTGCATGAGCGCTGGCCAGCCCGCCCTGCCACTGAACAGCCCTCCAATCAGGCTCTACAGGCTGGCTTTCTGTTCAGTGGCCAATCACACGAAGTCGTGCCGCGTCGCCTGCTGTTGGATAGTCGGCTGACGCCACTGGAACGTAATGCCTGGCAAGTGTTTCGACTCATGCTGCAAGGCCAGGGCGTGGTCACGCCGCGCTATGAGGATCTGCAGCCTTACTTATCGAGTGTGCCCTACGGCGCCTTAGCCTCCCGTGAAACCATTGCTCGGGTGTTGACGATGCTCAGGTTGACGCGCTGGCTCAGTTTGGTGAGTCGCGGACGCGATCAGCTCAGCGGACGTCTCCAAGGTTCTCTGTATGTCCTGCACGATGAGCCGTTAACCCCCGCCGAAGCCTTGGAACTGGATCAGGATTACCTGGCGCTGGTCGGACATGCCCTCGGTCATGCCACCAAGGCGGTGCGTATTGTCGCCCAGCACGTTGTGGAGGAAGTCCGCCAAGACACGAATATCGATCAGGATCGGTTACCGACGCGGCTCGACAGTTGGGGCGAACTTTGGGCGCAGCAAGGATTGGATCCGGCAACCGATGCCACTCTGCACGATTCCGAACGGAGGGAAGATGCCCTCGTTCGGAATCGTGCAGGCCCTCGTTCGGATTCCGAACCGAGTCTGAACGCCAGTGTTTCCCGCACCGTTCGGAATCCGAACGCCGCCTGTACTGTATTAAAAGAAAGTATTTGTACAGTACCGCGCGCGACCCCAGCGGTGGTTAACCTGCACTGGCCTGCTGCGCTGCACCTGAGCCCAAACGAGCGTCAGGCCATCGCCGTGGCGCTGAACAAGCTCAAGCCCGCGGATCGGCAGGCGGTGCTCAACGAAGCGGGAGCACGCTGTACGGCCGGCGGTATCCGCAAGCCAGCGGCGTATCTGATGGGTCTGATCCAGCGTGCGCTGAAAGGTGACTTTCGTCCTTGGGCAGGTCAGGCCGAACCGTCACCCATTGCAGAACCGCCCCCACCCGCCCCCTCGCGGCCATCTCGACAACAGGGCGAACCCGCGTCTGCCCTTGCCCAAGCGTGCCTGAATGAGCTGCGCCAACTGCGTGGCAAACGCGGTGGACGTCAGTAGATTTGATGCCAGTGGCATCAAATCCAGGGAGTTCCACTCTACGAACACATCGGACCATACCATGAAATTTTTAGGAAAAAGCCGGGGCATCTCCTCCCATGAACGTAGACGTCAATGGATTTGATGCCACTGGCATCAAATCCACTGACGTCTCCATAGTTAACCCTCTTAAACCAAACCGAACAGACCGCATTCAGCTTTTTGGCTGTCCTTCACCTTCATCTGTCGCAACGTTCCTGTCCAAGCGAATGCGAGGACACCACCGTGGCCGATCACTATCAACTCAATCTGGGTTCATTGCGCAGCAGCATCACCCTGACCCTGCACACCCACCATGCCGCCCGTATCTGGCAAGGTCGAGCCGCACGCGAAGGCGTCCACTCGATCATGGGTATGGCCGGCTACATCAGTGTCACCAACCTGATCAAACAAACCGCGGCCCAGGACGATCCCTATGCCGATTGGGCCATCGTGCAACTCGAAGAAAAACTGATGCAGGCCAAGGCTGGGATGCGGGAACTGACCCAACAGCTGGATCGGATCAGACAGGACCTGCCGACACAGATCGACATGGGGGACAACCTCAACATCCACCCCGTCACCTTGCCGTTGTACATCGGCAGCCAGCTGGGTTTTCTCGCGGTCTACCTGCTGACCGACTACGACACCCTGGTGCGTCGTACCCTGTTGGCCCATCACACCGCCCTGATCGGCCGTATCGACATGGAAGCCTGGATCGACGACGGCGCCCATCTGCTGCGTAGCCTGTTCAGTCAGGCACAGCGCTATCGGCATGCCGGCGTCACGCGTGATGACATGGCGGCGAACAACGCCCGGGCCATTGCGGCCATTGAGAAACTGGGTTTGCCCCCGATGGACATTCTTGAGGGTCATCGCCGCTCCCAGTTTGCACCGCCAATCACTCGCCGTGGTGCGGTGGCAGTGGATGATGCCGACGCGTTGGCAGAGGACGCGGGAGAGCCCTCTGCGACAGTGGATGAGCCGGAGGACGAAGCATGAATCCGATGATCCCGGCTCAACCAATGCCCTTCGAAGCGTTAACACCGGATGCCTATCGACAGCTCGAACACGCAGCCTCCCTAAAAGGCCTTTTAAAACCTTTTAAGGGTAAGGGGGAGTTGGAGCACCTGGCGCAGGTGGCGAGGGAAATCGAGGCGCAGTTATGTCACCTGATGGAGGCTGTGGTGCAGCAAGCCGGACAGCCCCCTTACTCGCTGCTGGACATTCGTTTAGTGCTGCAGAACACCAGCGCAGGCAGCACCTTTTTGCGTTGGCGCACCCGTGACTTCGCCCGTATGGGGGTTGCGGTCTGGGAACGCCAGATCTGCAACAACGCCCTGCCGCAGGCCGTACGCGAGAGATTGCACCGCTTCGAATGCGATCGCATTGCACTGAACCTGCAGATGAGCGTGGTGCATTCGCTCTACCGCCAGGCCACGACCTGCGCGATCAACATGGCCAGTGCCGAACGGCTGCTGCGCCAGTTCACACCCGCAGTGGAGGTATCACGATGAGTACTTTTTTCGTTGGCGAAGGCAATATCGGCAGTGCGCCAGAATTCCAGGAGTTCGCCTCTGGCAATGACGAGCCGCGGCGTTTGCTACGGCTGAATGTGTACTTTGACAACCCCATCCCACGCGAGGGCAGCTATGAAGATCGGGGCGGCTATTGGGCGCCGGTTGAGCTCTGGCACCGTGAGGCTGAACACTGGAGCACCCTGTACCAGAAAGGCATGCGCGTACTGGTCGAAGGTCGTACGGTGCGCGATGAGTGGGAGGACAGCGAAGACAATGCGCGGGTGACCTTCAAGATCGAGGCCCGTCGAGTCGGCATCCTGCCTCACCGGGTGCACAGCGTGGTCATGCGGGAACGCTCCAGTGAACCGACGACCGCTCAAAATACTGAGCAGGCCAGCTCGCCGACCTCGAAACCCAGGAAACACAGAGGGCAATCACCTAAGGCCTGAACGACTTCAGGCATAAAAATTGCGCCTTTGCGCGAAGTTCCTGGCCTGTCATTGCTCGCGGCTCATGAAGCCCCCCACCCAGTTACAAACGCTCCAATAAGGTAGCAGCTTCAGCCCATTCAAAGCCGCCCTCACCGACTAATATGAGGAACCTGCCATTCGGGTTTCTCATATCTCGCACCTGCTACTTCGAACAACGCTGCTCCGAACTCAATCCGGAGTAGTTATATGCGCCTCTTCCTCTGCGAAAAACCTTCCCAGGGTCGTGACATCGCCAAGGTTCTCGGAGCCACTCGGCGTGGTGATGGTTGCCTAATCGGCCCCGAGACAACTGTCACCTGGTGTATCGGCCACCTACTGGAGACGGCCCCGCCTGAAACCTACGGCATTCAGTACAAAAACTGGTCGTTGGATCATCTACCTATCATTCCCGTGCAGTGGCAGGTCGAGGTCAAACCCAAGACTGCCGCGCAGTTCAAAATCATCAAACGCCTGCTCAGCGAAACCACCACCGTTGTCATCGCAACCGACGCCGACCGAGAAGGTGAGATGATTGCCCGCGAGTTGCTGGAGCTCTGCAAGTATCCAGGCTCCGTTCAGCGCCTCTGGTTGTCCGCCCTCAACGAGGCGTCGATTCGCAAAGCCCTCTCCTCGCTGAAGTCTGGTCAGGAGACCTTCCCGCTCTATCACTCGGCCCTCGCCCGCAGCCGTGCCGACTGGCTGATCGGCATGAACCTCAGTCGTTTGTTTACCCTTCTTGGTCGGCGGGCAGGCTACGACGGCGTTTTGTCAGTGGGGCGCGTCCAGACACCCACCTTACGTCTGGTGGTCGATCGGGATCGTGCGATTGCCGGCTTCGTCCCGGTACCTTACTGGAACATTGAGGTACACCTATCGTCGATGGGCCAGCGATTCATCGCGGCGTGGTTACCGCCATGCTCAGGACGGGACGAGTCGGGGCGTTGCCTACAACAAGTGCTTGCCCATCACGCGGTCCAAACAATCACCGACGAGAAGTCCGCCACGGTAATCTCGTTACATACTGAGCACTTCCGAGAACCGCCGCCCCTGCCCTTCGACCTAAGCACGTTGCAGGAAGTCTGCTCGCGTAAGCTGGGGCTCGGCGTCCAGGAAACCCTGAACATCGCCCAAGCCCTGTATGAAACCCACAAAGCCACCACCTACCCGCGCAGCGATTGCCGCTATTTGCCAGAGAATATGTTCAACGAGGCTCCCGCGGTACTAGACGCCCTGCTCAAAACGGATCCTGCACTCAGACCTGCATTCGAGGACCTCGATCAATCATTGCGCTCCCGCGCATGGAACAATGCCAAGGTCACTGCGCACCACGGCATCATCCCCACCATCGAACCGGCAAACCTGGTGCGGATGTCCGAACAAGAACGCCATGTCTACGAACTGATCCGTAGCCACTACCTAGTGCAGTTTCTTCCGCATCATGAGTTTGATCGGACCCAGGTCGAACTGGCGTGTGGCGAAGAACGATTGACCGCTGTGGGCAAACTGATCTTGGTCCAGGGCTGGAAAAGCTTACTCTCCGAAAACACCGAGGAGGATGAGCCCAGTCACAAATCCCAAGTCTTACCCATCTTGCAAAAGGGAGCGCAGTGCGCAGTGGACAATGCCGAACTCAAATCCATGCAAACGGCCGCTCCTAAACCTCTCACCGAGGGTGATCTGATCAAGGCGATGAAAAACGTCGCCAAGCTTGTCAACGACCCACGCCTGAAACAGAAACTTCGGGACACCACCGGTATCGGAACCGAAGCCACACGAGCCGGCATTATCAAAGGGTTAATTGATCGCGGTTATTTGCTGAAGAAAAAACGCGCCTTGATGGCCACCGCCGCGGCCCATACCCTGATCGAGGCGGTACCAGCAGCAGTCGCAGATCCGGGTATGACCGCAATCTGGGAACAGGCGTTGGACGAAATCGAAGCGGGACGCCTGACCCTAGATGCGTTCGTTGCCAAGCAGGCGAACTGGATTGCGCAGTTGATCGCACACTGCCGCTCGCTCACGTTGGCAATAGCGCTCGAAACGAACCCAGGCTGTCCCATGTGCAACGCCTCAATGCTCAAACGAAAGGGCAAATCAGGACCGTTCTGGTCATGCTCCCGATATCCGGATTGCAAAGGCACTGTGTCAATCAGTAAAGATACGCGTCGCTCATAATGTTCCATGGGGCGATAACCATGAAAATGGTGCGTTCTCCGCCTTGACCTAGTCCCATCCTCTCTGCTGTAGTGGCTCAGGGTAATCGCCAACGGCAACCCAAGGCCGATTAGCTCCGGGCAGTTCGGTCAAACTCTTCGAGTTCGGAGTCTCCTCTTCTGCGGGATCTCGTTCCCGTTTTGTGCTCGACCTGATTGTGGTGGCGGATGACCACTGTTGCCTCTACCCGGCAATAGCGGTCATCCGCTTCGGCGATCGTATTCAGTCCCGGAGCCCACCGGGGAAACAAGGGGCACCCTTTGTGCGCGGATGCGTGCCAGCATGTTCCGACCCAGGCCACGACAAGGATCGGTTGACGAATCATTGCGCAGTTCAACCAAGTTTTGCGAGGAGCTTGTCGACTGCGTAAGACCGTCAAAGGTGGCTTTTCTGTTCCTTGCCTGACACTCCGTCAGGCCCACTCTTCATTTTGTTCATGCCAGTGAATACCACTCTAATCCAGGCGTAAAAAATCGGGTTGCAGCGTCTTGACGCTCCCCTTTGACAGGCTTATACAAAGGGCGTGGTTCGCTGTCGTTGACAGCCCAGCCCAGGTGGCCAGAACCTTCAAGGCTACGCCACGTTCGTGGTGGTTTACCCAAGTGCGATTAGCGTTCGGAAGCTCGCGCGGTTGCCGCTTCAGCGGTGATGAATGCCGACTAGTCCATGCCTGTGGATTACCACCGCAAACGCTCCTCTACTGCACAGCTATTCCTTCAGAAGCATCATTCTGATGGTCATCGGTTTGCCGGTGACGAGTCGTTCATCGCTCGACTTCATCTTACCCACCCTGACGGGGGCTCACTTTCCCGTCAGGGGCTGTGCGTCGCCGTTTTCCCTTGAAACAGGAGAACCACCATGGCCTACGCCAACCAATCCCAAGAAGCGACCTCTTACTTCAACCTGCACACCGTCGGTATCGGCTACCTCAACCGTGTTCGTGAAGTACAGGTCCGCCGCGGTCAGCCATTCATGGCCTGCGATATCGCAGCCTTGCATGGTGCCACTGATGCAGTGGAGTACACCCGCTTTGATTGCAAAGTCGCTGGTGGCGAAGCTGACCGTTTGATTCGTCTCTATATGGACGCCGTCAAGGCCGAGAAAAAGGTCTTGCTGTCGTTCCGTATTGGTGACCTGTGGATCGACCCATTTCTCTATGAGAAAGGCGATAAACAAGGCCAACCTGGCGCCAGCCTGAAAGGTCGTTTGCTGTTCATCGACTGGATCAAGGTCAATGGCAAGTTCGAATACAAAGCGCCCGCCAGGCAGGAAGCAACAGCACCTGCTGAGCAAGCGCCAAACCGTGAGCCGTCCCCAACTTCGGCTGATGCCGAAGTTGAGGATACCGACAACCCTACAGACTCCAGGATTGAACCGGAATCTCCAACCACTCCCCGCACGGCCCGCCGTGTCGCCACACGTGCTGTTCAGTCCGTCTGAACAATCCATGATGTTTTACATCAAGGCGCTCAATCGAGCGCCTTTTCTTCAACCAGCACAGGAGAACCAATATGGAATCCTTCTGGCTTTGCGACGACTGCCTGTTCGGTGCGGCTTACGAGGACTACAGCACGTTATCGCTGTATTACTCGCCAGATGAGACCGAACAACGTATCGCCGCGATACACCGGGGGCTGGTTCGCTTATTGCCCATCAGTGCCGACTTCGATCCCGAAACCGGCTGGGGAATAAGATCCTTTTCTCCATTGCCTTGCGACGGTTGTGGTTCACCTCTGCACGGTCAACGCCACCGATACACTCGGCTGTAAACCCTACATCACCTGCAAACGCCTGCAACTCCACACCCACCCTGGGGAAACCACTCCCCTCGGGCGTGTACCCCTGATTATTCCCTTCGGAGGTAGCGCCATGAACACCCCACTCACACTGATTGAGACCTCGGATTTCGAGGCTGATCGCATTATCCAAGAAAACCAGCTGATCGACGAAGCGCTGCATATTCTGGATCGTCGACTGTTCAACCGCGGTCCTAAACTGACGTCACCTGAAACCGTGACCTCTTACCTAAAACTGCAGCTTACACAACAAGAACATGAAGTCTTTGGTGTGATTTTTTTTGACGCCCAGCACCGGGTGCTGGCGTTTGAAATCCTCTTTCACGGCAGCATTGATAGCGCCAGCGTTTACCCCCGCCAAGTCGTTAAGCGTTCCCTCGCGCATAACGCTGCAGCCGTCATTTTTGTTCACAACCACCCCTCAGGGTGTACAGAGCCCAGCCAGGCGGACCGTGTTTTGACCGTACGGCTGAAAGAGGCCTTGGCCTTGATCGACGTGTGCGTACTGGATCACTTTATCGTGGGTGAAGGTCGCCCGCTCTCCCTTGCCGAATACGGATGGCTTTAAACCTCACAGGCGCCTACGGGCGCCTCGTTTATTTTCATTCTGGAGCACGCTCATGAACCCCACACACCAAGCCCCCACCCTGCTGATCGCCTCAAATCCATTTACTCGGGGCTACGACAAACTTTATATCGAACGGTTGTTACTGATCTTCTACGAGGATGGCTGTCCTCCCTGCTTTCGGCCTATGCACGACTCCCAGGAGCATCTGTCCGACGATACGTTGCAACTGGTCCCCTGCATCTTCAATGATGATTTCGCCTTGATCAGCGAAGGCCAATCCATTCTGAATGAATTGGATGGTTGCTGCCCGTCCAACGGACTGGTGCACCAGGTGGTCTATGCCGTAATAGGCTAAGTGTTCAACGAGCAGTGCCACGTCGCGGACTTTGACTCCTTGGAAGAAGCCAAGTCCGTGGTCCATCGTTTGAGTTTCGAGACTGGACGCTACAGCCGAGCTTGGGAGATCAGTACCGCACACCTCACTGAAGAAGCATTGCGCTACTTGGAACGCGGGGCGGACTATTTCGACTCTAGCCCAACCGGGCTGCTGTTCGAACCCTTTGTCCTGAAGGACTGCAATGGCAGTCGGGTGTAAGCTGATCGGCACGCCCTGGACAGACGATAACCTGATAAAAATCGAGGGCTGTTCTTACTCATCGCTGAGGCAAGAGCAACTCGATGCTAGTACGCCGGCAGCCTTGGTCAACGTACTGTATATGGCGGCATTGGCGGATGTGCGATTGTTGATCTTCGACCCCGACGCTGATGTCTTGGATGGACTAGCTATCTATGATGCAGAGCAAAGTATTTAGCGTTAACACGACCTGCCATAAATCGGATTTCTCACTGAATCGATCCTTCACCTCATGTCAGGTTCTGTACTGAATCTGACATGAGGTTTTTTCATGGAGCGTTTTTTTACGCCTGTCTGCCTGCTGTTTTTTTTGAGTGCCTGCAGCGCGCAAATTTCCACCCCATTGCCGACTAATCCAAAGATCGACAGTGGCTCCAATCGGACCCAATTATCAAGGAGCCCGGCCGAAGCAAACCATCCGGCGGAGATCCGTTATGGTCGCTATACCCTGGTGAGCACAGAGCCCACTACGGAGCAACGTGATCTTCTCGCTCAAATAATTGATGTGAGCATACCGTCCAACCTTAATCCCTCGGTAGAGGAGGCGATGCATTACGTGCTGCAGCGCTCGGGTTATTCGCTCTGCCCTACCACCGAACCAGTAAAGACACTTTTCACTCGGCCTCTGCCTGCAGCCCATTACCGACTCGGCCCGATTGCGTTACGCAGCGCACTACAGGTACTGGCTGGCTCCGCCTGGCAACTCACGACCGATGAGGTCAGCCGTTCGGTCTGCTTCGAACAGCAGAAAGCTGATGTCGGCATCGTGCGGGCTACACCAGACTCGTCCCATCAGGCGGAGGCACGTCCATGAAAGCCTCGACGTTTCAAACCATAATTGTTGGCTTACTTTGCCTGGCAGTCGCCGGGCTGAGCGGCGGTTTGTTTAACCAGTATCAGCGCATGGCCGAGCTACAGAGTACGAACACCCAGCGCTTCCAAACTTTGGACACCTTGCAACGTGATTTAAGCGCGCTCAGGGACGCACAGGAGAAACTGCAGTACTCGCTGAAAGACCTGAAGCAGATGGTCGATACAGGTGAGCAACAGGCCAATACCCTCGATCCGATGCTGGATCAGTGGGCGCAAGAGATACAGGAGATGCGCGACGGTCTGGCAGAGCGCGCCACCGTGAAAGATCTGACAGCTCTAAGCGGACGCTTTGAGCACGTCGAACAGCAGCTACTGGAGCTCAAGACTCAGCCTTCCCTACCACCGCCAACCTCTTCCGCGAACAAGCCGAAAAAGACGGCTCCCCCAAAACCCGTCCCGCTATCGCCACCGTTCTCGGTGTTGGGTGTCGAGTCCCGCGGAGGTGAGCGCTTTTTGGCAGTCGCACCTCATGACAGTAGCTCTCTCATAGATGTTCGGCTGCTGCATGCCGGCGAGCAGTTCGGAGCCTGGCACCTGAAAGTGCTGGAGCCGCACTCAGCCATCTTCTCGGTGGTCGCTCAGCCAGACCAGACCGTGCAACTCCCTTGAGAAGCGATCATGAACAGAGCGCCACTACTCCCCGTCGTCTGTCTCGCGTCGCTGCTGGCCATAGGCGCTGCGATGGGCACGCCTGTCACGACACCGTCGCGGATCCAGGACACACAATCCATTCCGCTGGGACGCTTGCACGCTGAACAGGCTGCAAGCTGGGGTCTGACGGAGCAGGAGTGGACGCGCTTCGAGCAGATCCAAACCGGCCCACGTGGTTTCTGGAGCCCGAAGCTCGATCCCTTGACCGCCCTAGGGGTTGAGGCCCAGACCGACCAAGAGCGCCAGCGCTATGCTGAATTACAGGTAGCACTGGAAGCCAAACGCGCCGAGCGTGAATTGGCCTACCAAAACGCTTACACCGCGGCCTGGACCAAGCTGTTTCCTGGTCAGCTACCGATCCAGGGCATGGCATCTTCTTCCCCTACCAGCTCATCAGTCGCCCCGCGCCCAGCCCTTTTTGTAGAGGACCACTGCCCTGCATGCACCGCTGAAGCACAACGTTTGCAGAACAGTGACACGGCGTTCGATATCTACCTAGTGGGCAGCCAAGGCCAAGATGAACGCGTCCGCAGTTGGGCTCGGCAAGCGGACATCGATCCGGCTAAGGTTCAACGCGGGCAGATCACCCTGAACCATGACCGTGGTCGATGGTTCAGCCTGGGGGCTCCGGGGCCATTGCCCGCCACATTTCAACAGGTGAATGGACAATGGCAACGTCTCGATTGATTGCTATTGCGCTCCTGCTGACGGTGCACACGGTTCGGGCTAACGAACTTCCGCCTCCGGCTTATCAACTGGCGGCGCATGACGCCAACATCCCTTCTACGGTGTTGTTCGCGATTGCCTTACAGGAGAGCGGTATTCGCGTCCGTGGTCGACTGCTGCCGTGGCCTTGGACCCTAAATATCGCCGGAACACCCTACCGTTTCCCCACTCGCCAGGCCGCATGTCACGCCTTGCTCCAGGCGCTCACACAATATGACGCTAAACGGGTCGACGCCGGACTTGGGCAAACCAACCTGGGTTATCACGGACAACGTTTTTCCAGTCCCTGCGAAGCTCTCGAACCCTACCGCAATCTAGCTGTGACTGCCGCCCTGCTGCAAGAGCATCACGCCGTCACCGGTGACTGGGTTTCAGCCGCTGGGCGTTATCACCGCCCTGCGGGAGGTTTACCCGCCGCGCGCTACCGCGATGGATTCTCCCGGCAACTCGCACGGCTACAGGCTTCCGCTGAACAAGGCACACCACCATGAAACGAATTCCTACTGCCTATTACTTCTCCCTGCTCTTGGCTGCTTTCGCCCAGTCGAAACAATCCGTTGCAGAGGACCAGTTTGGCGGCTTCACCCGTCCCCATCTTCAAGTTGCTAGGCCGCCCATAAACAACAATCTCCAGCCTGGTCGCGCCATGCATACGGACTTGTCCACATTTGCCGATGAAACCTGGATATTACCCGTTCGCAGCTCCCTCTTGAGCCCCGGCCAAATCACGTCTCGCGCCCTAAACATGCCGGGCTTACGGCCATTTTTCCTGGTGGGTGAGGATACCCAATCACTGGCTTGGTTGCGTCAACGCGCGACTGAGCTGCAGGAAATCGGCGCGGCTGGCCTTGCCGTCGAAGTGGCCGATACCGGAGCCTTGGCTCGGATCCGAGCAGCCGCTCCTAGTGTCACCATCCTACCGGTCAACGGTAACGACATCGCCACCCGCCTGCAGATTGAGCATTACCCTGTCTTGATCACTGCCACATCATTGGAGCAGTGAGTAAGGTCATGGCCGAGCATGCGATGGAGTCCAAGCTCCGTCCCGCGGTGGAGCTTTACACGGTAGCAATTTGCATCGCTGCCGCAGTACTGTGCGTGTACTCGCCCTGGGCTGTGGCCCTGTCACCCGAGATCGGGCTGGTTGCGGCGCTGGCCTATACCCTATTCGGCCTGATCCGCCTGCGACAAGCATGGGAGGTGTTGCGCTATCGGCGCAATATCCGTCGGCTATCCCGCTACGAGCTGACCAGTCGGCAGATTCCGGTCAGTTGTAAGCGTCTGTTCATGGGCCGCGGGTTTCGCTGGACCCGCCTGCATACCCAGCGCTTGGTCGAGGCTCAGGATCCAGCGGTCGCACATTATGTCGACCAACCGACCTGCTATCGCCTGGCCCGTGGACTCGAACGGTCCCTTGAGCATGCACCGTTTCCGCTATCGACATTGGCTCGTGTCACCGCCTGGGACAGTGCCGTCAATCCGTTGCGCCCTTTACCACCGGTAGGAGGCTCGCCATTGCTGCATGGGGTCGAGCCCGATGAGACGCAAGTCAGTCTGCCACTGGGCGAACGGGTCGGTCACACGCTGGTGCTGGGCACAACCCGCGTCGGCAAGACGCGACTCGCTGAGGTGTACATCACCCAGGACATTCATCGCATTGAACATGAGGTAGTGATTGTCTTCGACCCGAAGGGCGATGCCGACTTGCTCAAGCGCATGTACGTCGAAGCCAAACGCGCCGGCCGGGAGAAAGAGTTTTATGTCTTCCATCTGGGCTGGCCAGAAATCTCCGCCCGCTACAACGCGGTGGGACGTTTCGGACGTATTTCTGAAGTGGCATCTCGCATCGCTGGGCAGCTCAGTGGTGAAGGTAACTCTGCGGCCTTCCGTGAGTTCGCATGGCGTTTCGTCAACATCATTGCCCGGGCTTTGATCGAATTGGGCCGGCGTCCGGACTACCTGCAGATCCAGCGGCATGTGGTCAACATCGATGCGCTGTTCATCGAATACGCCCAGCAGTTTTTCGCCAAGACCGACCCGAAGGCGTGGGAAGTGATCGTCCAGCTCGAAGGTAAGCTCACAGAGAAGAACATTCCCCGGCATATGATAGGACGCGAAAAGCGGGTGGTGGCCATCGAGCAATACCTGGCGGTGAAGCGTGTATTTGATCCCGTAATGGACGGACTGCGTTCAGCGGTGCGCTACGACCGCACTTACTTCGACAAAATCGTGGCCTCGCTACTGCCGCTGCTGGAGAAACTCACTACCGGCAAGACCGCTCAGTTACTGGCTCCCAACTACACCGACCTGGATGACCCGCGGCCGATATTCGACTGGATGCAGATCATCCGAAAACGCGGCATCGTCTACGTTGGCCTGGATGCGCTGACTGATGCCGAAGTGGCCGCCGCCGTGGGCAATTCAATGTTCGCCGACTTGGTCTCGGTAGCGGGACATATCTACAAACATGGCATTGACCATGGGCTGCCTCAATCTGGCAACGCTGGTGACAAACTGCCAATCAACCTACATGCCGATGAGTTCAACGAGTTGATGGGCGATGAGTTCATTCCGCTGATCAACAAGGGGGGCGGTGCCGGTATCCAGGTAACCGCCTATACCCAAACCCTCAGCGATATCGAAGCACGTATAGGCAACCGCGCCAAGGCCGGCCAGGTGGTGGGCAATTTCAACACCCTACAGATGCTGCGGGTGCGCGAAACCGCAACCGCGGAACTACTCACCCAGCAGTTGCCCAAGGTTAATGTGCTGACCAAAACATTGGTCTCGGGTGCGACCGACACCTCCGATCCGGAGGCCAATACGGACTTCACCTCGTCCTCACAGGACCGTGTCAGCAGCACCAGCGTTCCGCTGATCGAGCCTGCTCACATCGTCAGTTTGCCCAAGGGGCAAATGTTCTCCTTCCAGGCCGGTGGTCAGCTCTGGAAAGTCCGCATGCCGTTGCCAAAACCCTCCAACGACGATGCCATGCCCAAAGACCTGCAGGAACTAACTCAACGGATGCGAGCGGCCTACAACGCGCAGGCGGGACAATGGTGGAGCGCCAGTGGTGGCGGCCCAACTACCAACTTCGATTTAGATCAGGTGGGATAGCCCGGCCCCACCACAGGTTTCGATCAACCGAATACGCACTCGGCAGGAGTCATGCCTAAATCAAAATCTGCAGAGCGTAATGGAGTGAACGATGGCGACTTTCGCCCACAAACAGCCACCACAACCGATCCACCGCCCGGGGTTGATTATCTCGGCAATCAGCCTAGTCCTGCGCATCATCGGTGCGCTAATGGCGTCGTTGGTGTTTTCGATCCTCATCGAGTTCGCCGGCCTGCTGCTGGTCTGGGGCGATCAGGGTTGGCATCACAGCCAGGCAATGTTGAATAGTGAATTGGGATGGCTCAGCGAGCACTTCAAAGATTCACTCATCCTCCAACAACCTGGACAGACGATTGGCCGGTGGCTGGATTTCCTCAATCAGTGGCTTCTGGTCAAAGCTGGCTTTGCGGATTTTACCCAGCAGGCGCGAGTGTCAAGCCAAGGCAACGGCCCTTGGGGCTGGATCAACCAGCTTTACGTGAGCATTGAGGATTTCGTGCTGGCCGCAGTTTACGTGACCTTTACCTTCGTGGTACGCCTGACCATTCTGGTCCTGGCCGCCCCACTGTTTCTAATGACCACGTTTACTGGTTTTGTCGATGGGTTGATGCGACGCGACCTGCGCAAGTTTGGGGCAGGTCGCGAAAGCAGTTTTGTCTACCATCGTGCTAAACGAGCCGTGACAACAGTGCTGCTCGTGCCCTGGATCATTTATCTGTCTCTCCCCTTTTCGCTCAATCCACTCGCTATTTTTTTACCGTGCGCCGCAATGTTGGGGATAACAACGGCGATCACCGCCGCAACATTCAAGAAATATCTTTAAAATTTGACGCCCCTTTTTTTCAAAGCATTAGATATGACTGGAGTTCGTACTCGCTTTTTTGCAGGCCGTGACGATTGCACTCATAAAATCCTGGTACTTAGGCTGAATCCAGTCACCTCGCTTCTGATGTTCAGAGAAGGGTTTCGAAAACATGAAATTAACCATGCCTTTGATTTGATGCTCCGTATCAGCTGTCCCAAACTCCACCCCCGCACTCTCGACATATGAATGTCGATGCCGCAGGACATCAGAGAGCGTATCGTCCAGCGTTTGCCCTACTAAAACATAACCGGCTTTCTGCTTATATTGCCGGGAACCGTCACATACCTGCAACATATCGACATCCCCTAGGCCTAACAAAGTCCCCTTCTTATTGAAGTTATTAAGATCCGCTAGAGCATCCGCCATTGGACCACTCCCAATCGGAAGGGCATCAGGGTTATGCTGTGACTGCTTAATTATCGCGCGCTCAACTCGACTAGTGAGCACAAACTTAACATACCAGGGATCAAAATATTTCAATGGCAAGTCATCAGGTATTTCCCGATATGCAATACCTAGAGGAATTAGCACACCAAAAGGAGCCTCGAGATCTTTTTTCCAACTCAGCTCTTCTATTCTTTTAAAATATTGAGTGAGGTATACATCGTCATCATGCACCGCCTCCAGAACGCTCACCAAATGCTCAATCGACTTAAAGCCGATCCAAGTCATACGCAGACCTGTATCAGCGAAAAACAACCGAAGCTCTTCGAGGGCACTTAATGCGTCAGCAGATTTAATATTTCCACGACGCCCCATATGCTCATATAAGGCTACAGGAGTCACAGCCAAGTAGGTTTCTCGGTCGCTCCAGCCTGTTACAAATCTGGTGAACGCAGTATATGATAACGCCTGCAAATCACGATTCGGCTTAGTTGCTCTATGTTTAAAAGACTGAATTATGCTGTTATCAAGAACCAAATGCATTGGTCCTTCTAGCTCGTAACTGACAGCGTATTTTCTTGCGAATTTCTCAGTCGATATATAAAACTCAAGAATTTCGTGGTCAGTGCGGCCACGCAGACACTCTGCGACCTCAACTATCAATTTTTCTTTAACTCCTTCCACCACTATCATCCTTAACGACAACTGAATAAAAACCGATCGTAGCCAGCTCGATTAATTTGCTGACGTTCACTCTTCCCTCGGAGATCTTAATTCCAGACCAACGTCGGGACCACCACAATGTCCGTTTTTCCTATTCGTGTTCTCATGCTCACTGTGATCGCATTTCACAGCGACTGCTTTGCTGCGGGCGAGCATGAGCAGCAACTCAGTCTACTCATCCGACAGCTAGATACTCTCGACACGTTGGTACTACGGGTCTCGCGTGACGAAGCACCAGAGTCAAATACACGTTACCGCTTTGACTATCCCCGCCTAACTCAAGACATCCAGCGCATCCGCCAGGGTGTGCAGGACTATCTCTCCCCCTCTCGCGCTCAACCCCGCGACTCCACTGAGTTGGTCGGAGAATACCGTCTCGACACCCCATCCGCAGAGTCCTCGCCGTGAGCATGACTGACGCCCAGACCGCCGCCTTTCAAAACGCTTCCGGCTTCTCGGCACAGAGCAGCTCGAAACTGTGGCTGTCCTTGGTTCTCGTCCTGGCTTTGCTGTGGTGTGCCTGGGTGATGTGGACGGCTTACCGGGGCTGGGCGACAGGAAGCATGCGCTTTGGTGCCTTTGGCGGCAGTGCTGCGCGCGTACTGCTCGCCTTGCTGATTTTGATGTTCTTCACCCTGTCCTAATATCGGAGATCGCGATCATGCTCAAGTGCCTTGTCCCTATCAAAAACAACCTGCGTGATCGTACAAGCCAACGCTTGATCGGTCTGCTGCTGGTCCTTGGTCCAGGCCTAGCTTTTGCCGAACTACCGACCATGGAGGCGCCTTCCCGAGGCGAAGGTTCCGGGCTGATCGAGACGATCAAAAACTACGCCTACGACGGCGGCATTTTGCTCGGTCTACTGATTGCCCTGCTCGCGTTTCTCGGCGTGGCCTGGCACTCCCTGACCGTATTCGCCGATGTCCAAAACCAGCGCAAGACCTGGAAAGACCTTGGCGCGGTAGTTGGTATCGGCGCCCTGTTGGTAGTGATCATCATCTGGTTCCTCACCAAAGCTGCCGCGATTCTGTGAGGTTGGCATGAACGACACTATCGAACGCCTTGCCGACGGCACTTTGGTCTTTCTGCCAGAGCGACTCAATCGTGATCCAGCCGTATTGCGCGGTTTAACCAATGATGAAATGTGGGTAGCCCTAGGCTCCGGCGCCGTCATTGGCCTGCTGGTGGGCATTCCTCTGGCGATCGTCACCGCCTCGATTGCCGTGGCGCCGACCAGCATGATCGCAGGCATGACAGTGGTCTTATTGATCGGGGGCACGCTACTGCGTCGGGCCAAACGGGCTCGTCCGGAGACCTGGTTGTACCGCAAGCTCGAATGGATACTCGCCAGCCGTTGGCGCCTGGGGCGTGGAAGTTTGATTCTCCACTCCGGTGCCTGGACGGTTCGCCGTTCACGTCGACTGCGCCCTGCCCTGTCCCGGTGGCAGCCATGAGTCGATTTCGAAACAAGGTCGATGCCCAACAGGCCCATATCTTCAGCCTGCGTCTGGCGATAGTGATGCTCGCCCTGCTCAGCGCCGGACTATGGTATGGCTGGCGCTCAGCACCAACCGATCTGACCGTGCACGTCCCCCCTGATCTGCGCTCGGGCAGCACGCGCAAGTGGTGGGATGTTCCCCCAGAGAATGTGTATGCCTTTGCCCTTTACATCTTTGGCCAACTCAACCGCTGGCCCTCGGATGGCGAGCAGGATTATCGCCGCGCCATCTATGGCTTGCAGTCCTACCTGACACCCGCCTGCAAGGCCTTCCTCGACGGCGACTACGAGTATCGCAAGGCCGCCGGCGAACTGCGTCAACGGGTGCGTGGCGTCTACGAAATTCTAGGCCGAGGCTACAGTGAAGATCCGGAACTGCGGGTCAAGCAACTCGATCGCGACAGTTGGTTGGTCACACTCGACCTTAACGCTGATGAGTATTACGCCGCCGAACCGGTGAAACGGGTGGTCGTGCGTTATCCGTTACGGGTGGTGCGTTTCGATCTGGACCCCGAACGCAATAAGTGGGGCCTTGCACTGGATTGCTATCAGGGTACGCCGCAAAAAATCTCACTGCCTGAAGGTGATCCATGAAGCGGATTTCTACCCTGGGACTCACCCTCACACTGATGCTATCGGGCGCTGCAGCGCAGGCCGTCGAACTGATGCACTGGGAACGCCTACCGCTCGCGGTCCCACTGGTGATCAATCAGGAACGAGTGGTCTTTGTCGATGAAGCTGTTCGTGTCGGCGTGCCTCCCACTCTGAAGGATAAACTGCGCGTGCAATCAACCGGAGGCACGCTGTACCTGCGCGCGTCGGAAGCCATTGCACCGACACGACTGCAACTGCAATCGGTCAAGACGGGCGAGATCATCCTCTTGGATATCGCGGCCACGCCTGGCGATCAACCCCTGGAGCCCGTGCGTATTCTCAAGAATGCTCCGATGCAAGCTATCGAGTCTGAATCGAGCACCGTCCCTGTTCCAGAACGTACGCCGATCCCGGCCGCTTTGACGCGCTACGCCGCGCAAAGCCTGTACGGCCCGCTGCGCACCGTGGAGTCCCTGCCCGGCGTACGCCGCGTCCCGCTCAAGCTGCGCACCGAACTGCCGACCCTGCTGCCGAGCGAAAACGTTTCCAGCACACCCATCGCCGCCTGGCGGCTCGGTGACTATTGGGTGACGGCCGTGAAGTTGCGCAATCGAGGTACAGCGACGGTGCAACTAGATCCGCGTCAGCTTCAGGCAAAGCTGTTCGCCGCGACCTTCCAGCATGCTTTCCTCGGGCCGGTCGGCAGTGCGGAAGACACCACGATTGCGTACCTCATCACTCGCGGTGCCGGCCTCGAACACGCCGTGATGCTTCCGCCCGTTGCGCGAGGTGCTTACGATGAAGGCTAACGCCTTGCTCAAATGGCTGGTACCGGCTGCGCTGCTGGGCGTGGTGCTGATCATCATGAAAAGCTGGGTCGCGGGAGGCAGCACACCTTCTCCAGAGCACCCAGTTGATCAGGGCGATATTCAATTATCTGCCGAGCAAGCCAAGTCGCTCGGCATTGCGGGCGATACCCCACGCGATACCGTCGCCACCCTGGTCGGCCAGGTGAAGGCCATGCGCAGCGACATGCTCGGTTTGAAGAAGCATAACGATTCACTACAAACAGAGAACAACCGCCTGCGCGAACGGGAAAACAGTGTCGATTCGCGTATCCAGACGGCGCTTGGCAGCGTGACACAGCAGGTCGACGAAGGCCGTCGACAAGCCAACGAGGCCCGACTTAAAGCAGAACTAGACAGTCGTCAGGCTCGCGGTCTACTAACGCAATTGCAGGAGCAGTTGTCGGGGCTGGCCGGCAAAGGCAAGGACATGCCGATCGGATTGGGGCTTGAGCCGGGCGATGGGGACCAGTTCGAAGGGCTGCATTCTGCCAACGATGCGCTGCAGTGGATTGAACCTTCGGATGCTCCCTCCACCGAAGCCCGAGGCAAAACCAAGACCTCCTCCGCACCGAGTCTGCCTACTGCCTTCAACTCACTGGAGGGTTTGAAGGACAATGCCATCGACCGCAGCCAGAAGCAGTTACGCGAGGTCACCAAGGGTGAGCGTGACCTGACGCGATCCGGTGATCGTACCGAAGGTGCGAAGCCGGTCTACACCATTCCCGAAAATGCGACATTAATGGGCTCGGTCGCCATGACCGCGCTGATTGGCCGAGTCCCGGTGGATGGCACCGTGAATGATCCCTATCCCTTCAAGGTGCTGGTCGGTCCGGAGAACCTGACGGCCAACGGCATCGACCTGCCAGACGTCGCGGGTGCTGTGATGAGCGGCACGGCGTCCGGTGACTGGACCCTGTCTTGCGTACGCGGACAGGTCGAGTCGATCACTTTTGTATTTACCGATGGCACCATCCGCACGGTGCCTCAGCCGAAAGCGGTAGCCAGCCGCAATGCCTCCACCACCCAGAGCTCAAACACCGACAAGATCCGCGGCGGACTCGGTTACCTGTCCGATCCGTATGGCATTCCCTGCATCGTCGGCGAGCGCCGCTCGAACGCCCAGCAGTACCTCGGTAGCCAGAGCCTGATCACTGCTGCCGGCGCGGGCGTCGCTGCATTGCTCGGGAATGAGCAAAACAACAGCAGCGTGATCAGCTCGGGCGGCAGTGCCTTCGGGGTCACCAGCAGCAGTGGCAATAGCGCACTGAATTCAATTCTCAGTGGTGGGGTCAGCGACATCCGAGAGTGGGTCAACAAACTGTATGGCGAAGCCTTTGCGGCCGTGTACGTGCCACCGGCAGCAGAAGTAGCACTGCACCTCGACCATGAGATCACCATCGACTACGAGCCTAAGGGCCGGAGCGTTCGCCATGAAAAAGATCCTACCTCTCTATCTGACCTGGATTAGCTTGCTCTGCTGGGTCCTGACGGGGTGTTCCACAGACAAGGACACACTTTTGCCGCATGGCGAGCAAACCATGCTGGACATCTGGAACGGTGCCGGCTCACAGGGTACTCAACAGCTACTGTTGGATGCTCGGCAACAGTTGCGCCGCCCGTTGGCTCAAACAGATCTCTCCGCTGCGCTCCAGGAACCGTATACGCGTACAGCAGTGAATGAAATTCGCAACCTGTTCCCTCGTCTACCCAATCCTGATTTGGTGATGTACGTGTATCCGCATCTGAGTGGTACCGAGCAAGCACCAGTGCCGGGGTACTCGACCGTCTTTCCATTCTATCAACGGGTGCAGTACGCAATGCCGGGTGAACGCCAGGAAGATCTGTAATGTGTAGCGACGATGCGGGAAACCGCTCTTCTGCATGGAAAGCCTGGCGCAACCCATTGCGCCCACGCGCCACATTTGCCGATGAAGCTGCGTTATATGCGCACAACCCCAGCTTCACCGATCATCTGCCGTGGGTCGAATACCTCGACACCGAGCAGTGTTTTCTACTAGATGACAATCAATCTGTGGGGGCGGTGTTCGAGTTACTGCCCATCGGCACAGAAGGGCGCGAACCCGATTGGCTAATGGCAACCCGCGATGCCATAGAAGATGCCCTGCAGGATAGCTTTGACGAGCTGGATCAAGCGCCATGGGTGGCGCAGTTTTTCTGCCAGGACGACAACGACTTCACCCCCTACCTGACCAGGCTCACCGACTATATTCAGGACAACGCCCGGGGCACGGTTTTCACCGAAGCGTACCTAGAACTAATTCACAGACATCTGAAAGCCATCTCCAAGCCCGGCGGCCTGTTCGAGGATAAGGCAGTCACGCGCCTGCCCTGGCGAGGAAACAGCCGTCGGGTGCGATTAGTGATCTATCGCTGGCTTGAGTCTGAGGGTGAGGAGGCGGGACTCAACCCAGTGCAATCGCTACAACAAACTTGCGAACGTGTCGCTGTTTCGTTGCAGGCGTGCGGGGTGCAATCGACGCGAGTCGATGGCCGAGGTTTGTATGCATGGTTGCTGCCCTGGTTCAATCCAGCCCCCAAGCTCACAGATGAATCGCCCGAACATTTCTACCGCCGCGTGGCCTATCCGGAGTCTGGCGAGAGCGAGTCGCTGGAACTGCCCTTCGATCACGACTTTGCCGAACGGTTGTTCTTCAACGAACCGCGTTCGGACGTGCAGCATGGACTCTGGTTTTTTGATGATCAGCCCCACCGGGTCATGGTGGTAGATAAACTGCGCCGGGCGCCATTGATTGGTCAACTCACTGGCGAAATCCGCAAGGGAGACGCGGTGAATGCCCTGTTCGACCAGTTACCCGAGGGCACGGTGATGAGTCTGACCTTGGTGGTCAAACCGCAGGATGTACTCGAGGATCAGTTGAACCGTCTAGCCCGCAAAGCGATCGGTGAGAACCTTGCCTCGACCCAGGCCCGTCAGGATGTTGAAGAGGCTCGTGCGATCATCGGCCGTCAGCACAAGCTTTACCGTGGCACGATGGCGTTTTACGTGCGCGGTCACGATGAACAGCAGTTGCACCAACGCTCAGTCGGCCTAACGAACGCGCTGCTGGGTGCGGGGCTACAACCGGTGCGTGAGGGCGATGAAGTCGCCGCCTGCAACAGCTACCTGCGTTGGTTACCGATGGCTTACAGCCCAGCCCGCGACACACGTAACTGGTACACACGCCTGATGTTCGCCCAACACCTGGCAAACCTCGTTCCAGTCTGGGGCCGCAGCATTGGCACCGGCCACCCGGGTATCACGCTGTTTAATCGTGGTGGGTCGCCTCTGAGCTTTGATCCGTTGTCACGTTTAGACCGGGCAATGAACGGCCATCTGCTGTTATTCGGCCCCACCGGCGCCGGCAAGTCAGCGACCCTAGTCACCTTGTTGATGCAGATCATGGCTATATACCGCCCTCGCCTATTTATCGTAGAGGCTGGCAACTCGTTCGGCCTGCAGGGTGACTACTTCGCCACACAGGGCTTGTCGATCAACAAGGTCCAATTAAAACCTGGCGCCCCGGTCAGTCTTGCCCCATTCGGCGATGCCTGGCGCTTGGTCGAACAACCAGATCAGGTGGCGAGCCTTTCCATTGATGAGTGGGACGATGAAGCAGTAGCCAGTCGCGAGGACCAGCGCGATGTGCTCGGCGAGTTGGAAATCACCGCTCGCCTGATGATCACCGGTGGCGAGGCTAAGGAAGAGGCGCGACTGAGTCGAGCTGATCGCAGCTTGATCCGCGAGTGTATTCTCGATGCGGCGCAAATCTGTGTCGCAACGAACCGTCAGGTACTGACCCGCGATGTGCGCAACGCTTTACTGCGCGTCGCCACAGACTCGCGCTTACCGGAAAAACGTCGCGAACGTGCACAGGAAATGGGCGAGTCCATCGATCTCTTTTGCCAGGGCTTCGAGGGTGAGCTCTTCGACCGTGAAGGCACCCCGTGGCCGGAAAGCGATGTGACCATCGTCGACCTCGCCACTTACGCTCGCGAAGGCTATGAGGCTCAGATGTCCATTAGCTACATCAGCCTGATGAACACCGTAAACAACCTCGCCGAGCGCGACCAGTACTTGGGCCGACCAATCATCATGGTCACCGACGAGGGGCACATCATTACCAAGAACCCGCTGCTGGCGCCCTTCGTGGTCAAGGGCACGAAGATGTGGCGCAAGCTCGGCGCCTGGTTCTGGCTGGCGACGCAAAACCTTGCCGACTTTCCAACGGCTGCGCAGACCATGCTCAACATGATCGAATGGTGGATTTGCTTGAATATGCCGCCCGCGGAGATTGAGGAAATCGCACGGTTCAAAAAGCTCACGTCTGCGCAAAAAGCCTTGCTGCTGTCCGCTGGCAAGGAGCCGGGGAAGTACACCGAAGGGGTCGTGCTATCGAAAAAAATTGAGACGCTGTTTCGGGCCGTACCACCCAGTCTTTATCTCGCCCTGGCCATGACTGAGCCCGAGGAAAAAGCCGAGCGCTGGACATTGATGCAGGAGAACGTCTGCTCCGAGCTGGAAGCGGCATTTCGGGTAGCGGAACGAATCGATAGAGCGCGAGGAATAGACCCTGTATAGGTAAATCTATTCAGCGCTCTAAAACGAGATAACGGTTATTGCCGTACTCCCCGGAGACGCTGCTGAACCCTCAACAAAAATCCGGCTTCAAAGGCATCCTGACAGTCACCGACAGGGAAGGACTTGCGGGTTTGCGCCAGCTCCCACCACAGCGGAATTTCGCCAGGCGCATCAAGCCAAGCCTGGGCGCATTGCACGCCACGCTCAATCATTGAGGAAAATTCGCTACCCCACGGCGTCAAAAGACTTGGACAACCATCCGCCGGCGGAATTGAAATGTAGTTTTCGTCCATATACACCCTAAATTTCTGATTTATTTTCAGACGCAAAGGCCAGCTTCGAAAACATATAGGCTCTAGGTACCAGCCATAAGCATTCAAATCGCATAGAGCAATGCTAATGCAGACTATATCCCGTGGATTGAGAGTCCCTCAAGGCGCAATTTGCGCGCATGACTCAAGACTACGAACAGCTTCGTCTGCGGCTGGCGGAAAATATCCGCTTGATGCGACGCGTGAAAAACCTTAGCCAGGAGCAGCTCGCGCTCATGGCCGAGGTGGATCGCACCTACGTCAGTCAAATCGAACGATGCACGGGCAATCCGTCGCTGTTGGTTCTGTGCAAGCTCGCCAATATTTTGGAAATTACGGCAGATCAGTTACTTGTGGAACCCGACATCCTGCGCAGCTTCCTTCACGTCAAATAATAGTCTCACGTCTCGCAAACCCGATACACCCGCTTCCATAATTTCCGCTGACAATCTCCAGCCCCTCACCGAATCTGCCCAGGCCATACATATTGAGCCTGGATTATGACTGCCGTCTGCTCGTCAATATCTCCCGCAAAGCTAAGACCCTTGGCACTGAGCATCCTGCTGGCATGCGGTCCAAGCATGGCGCTGGACACCGGAAGCATCACGTCCTCCGTGCTTTCGCCAGACTGCCTCGAATACAGGGTCGTCGGCATTTGCTTCTGGCTGCTCTGCACACCGTTCGGCTGCACAGTCAAAACCTCGACCAAGGTTCGTCATTTCATTCCTGAACTGGTGGTCTCAAGCTACACCGCCACGGGCAATAACCCCTGGATCGAGATGGCCACCCTTTCCTCTCCCGTCAGCGGTGCGGAAGGTGGCGGCAACCTTATCACCCCGAACCCCCACCGCAACAACCTGCCCCGGTTCAAAAACGTCGATGGTATAGGCCACCCTGGCGGATGGGCAGCCACGCAACTGGCTTCACAATCCGGCTACGCCTGCGCCAGCGGCGCAACTGCATTCATGCCCTACTATTTGAGTACCTTGGACTCACTGGCCTGGCGCCATGGCATCCCGGAAAATTTCTACCCCGAGTCACTTGTGCCAGGGGTCCGCGAAGTCGGTAGTCAAGTTTTAGGAAACATGTGGGGCAACGTTTATCCCCGGCAGGGTTTTCTGGTACAGCCCGACGATTTCAAGGCAGCCGCAGTCATGGCACAACGGGCCGGTGATGTAGTTACCCGAAACTGGCAGCCGCATGTGTACTTACCACTCACACCAGCCAGACACGACGGCTACTGGCCACCTGGCCCGATCGTCGAAAACGACGCTTCGACCCACAAATGGCAATTGCTCTCCCCCCAAATTCAGCCCACGTGCGCCATCTTCCCCAGCAATCCAGTCCAGAGCGCGGATGGCGGATACGCCTGGTCGCTTTGGCGTCCCTATAGCTGCTGCAAACGTGAGGGGCAGACCTTTCTGTTCAGTATCGACTTCGAAGGAGGTGCTTCATGAGCCGGCTTCTCGCACGACCATGGTTGGGCGCGATGAGTCTGTTGTTCTGTGGACTGCTTGCCATGGCCACGCATGCCCACTCCGCCGAAGACGATTACCGCCTGGGCACTCAAGGCGAAGTGCTCGATGACCGCGTGATGTACACCATTGGTGGCGGCTCGGCAGTCGGTTCACCGAGTTCGCTCTATCGACCCAGTGGTCTCGGTGTCGGTGGTTCTTGGCGAGCGAACATGATGTGCGGAAACATGAGCCTCACCAACACCCTGCAAAACCAGCTGAACGGCGTCACCGAAGGTTTTCAGCAGATCATGGGTAGCGTCGTGCAGAACGCGACCCAAGCGGTGATGTCGCTGCCGGCGTTGATCATCCAGCGCGCCAATCCAGGACTCTATGAGTTGCTCAGCAACGGAGTGATGCAAGGTCGTATCGACTTCGACCGTTCCAAGCTGACCTGTCAGGCCATGGCCGAAAAGATGGCGGACAAAGTAGGTCAAGCCGGCTGGGGTGCACTGGCCAAGAACCAAGAAATGCAAGGCAACCTGGAGCAAACCGGCGGCGATGCAGTGGCCGCGGTGAAAAATACCGAGGCCCATAACGGCAACAATGGAGTGACCTGGGTCGGCGGTTCGAAGGCTGGTGGTGATGGGCAGACGCCCATTCGGGTGACCTCCGACGTGGTGCGTGCGGGCTACAACTTGCTGCATAACCGGACGGTGGACGACAGTGCCTCGATCAGTAGCAGCGATTGCCTGGGTGGCGCTATTTGCCAGACATGGACCTCGCCCCAAGAGGAATCCGAATGGGCCGTTCGAGTGTTGGGTGAGAGCGAAGTCGCGACCTGCGATAGCTGCGAAACCCTGCGTGCGACCGCAGGCAGTGGACTGACGCCGCTGATCCAGGAGGCCTATAACGAGCGCCTTAAGGCCTTGCAAGGGCTGTTGTCTGGCTCTCTGCCCCCTATCCCTGACAACCTGGCGAAAGCCTCCAGCCCGATGCTGCCGGTGAGCCGTGGTGTGATCGAAGCCCTGCGCGACGATCCCGATCAGGATCTGCTGGCACGACGCCTGGCTAGTGAGACGGCCCTGTCCAGCGTCCTGGACAAGGCACTGCTGCTACTGCGCACACTACTGGCAGGCAGTCACGAACCCAACATCGCCTCCGCCGAGCCGGCCCAGACCGCCTTGACGAAAAACATCGACGCTTTGGAGCGTGAAATACGCCTGCTGCAGACCGAACTGCAGGTTCGACAAATGCTGGCTACCAACACCGCCAGCCTCGTGCTCGATCGACATGCGGGTGGTGCCGAGGCTTCGCGCACCGTCGAGCAAGGTGACCCTGAGCCGGGTCGACTCAATGATGCTGACGCCAGGCGCAAGTGAGCCATGAAACGCTCACCGCTATTCACTTTGCTTTCAAGTCTGGGGATTGTTGCGGTGATGATCTTGACCGCCTCACTGGCCGCCTGGATCGGTCGTACCGCGCTGGGTAGTTTCGACGCCTGGCAGCAGGCATTCGAATCCGCACAGCCTTATCTGCGGTGGTGGCGTGCGCTGCTTTACGGCGCTCTCTTTGCACTCTGGTGGGACCTGCTTCGGCGCTACCAACATCGACCACAGGATCGACGGCGCATAAAACGCATCGGGACATTAGGACTCCTGCTCTTTATCTGCGTCGAGCTCACCCGACTGTGAGGTCATTACCATGCTCATGAGCACCAACAGTTACTTGGAGTTTTACCTCTCTCTCCTGGCCTGGATCATCAACAACGGCCTCTGGAGTGTCCTGTCCGACACAGGACTGTTCGCCGCGCCCTTTGGTGCAATCATCTTGCAGGAATGGTTATCTGCCCGTCAGCAAGGCGCGGACGAAGGCAACAAGGGGCTGCTCTCGGTGCCACGGATCGAGAACCGGTTGTGGCTGGCCTACATCGTCGTCTTGTTCGGTTGCGCGCCTGTCTTTCCGTTGAGTCTCGCCTCTATGGCGTTCGATGATGCGGCGAGTCAGCGCTGCGGCGTAAGTGTGGCCAAACCAGCAGAAACCGCCTGGGGGACGACCTTCAATACCATCGGCGGGCGCTCCGCCAATGTGCCGATCTGGTGGTTTCTGGTGCATGCTTTGAGCAAAGGCGTGACTGCGGCAGCCACCGCCTCCATCCCTTGCGCACCGGATATCCGACAAATGCGCATGGAGATCGACAGCTCGCGCATCGATAATCAGGTCCTACTGCAGGAAGTCGCCGACTTCACCCGCGACTGCTACGGCTATTCCCGTTCTCGGCTGTTCACCAACCGTCCGCAGTTGGACAAAGCACAAAGTCACGACGCAGCGTGGATCGGGTCAAGCTTTTTTCTCGACACACCCGGCTACTACGATACGGATCGCTCACGTACACCGAGAGTCAGCTGGCCGTATGACGACAACCGCGATGTTTCCTTACCGCGGCTGGAGAATGGCGCGGGCTACCCCACCTGTAAACAGTGGTGGAGCGACAGCGGTGTCGGTCTACGCGAACGCTTGATCGAGCAGGTTAATCCCTCGTTGCTGACTCAGTTGAAAGGTTGGTTGACTGGGCGTTCGAGCAACGAGATCGAAGATGCCACCCTTCGCGAGCTGGTTAGTCCGCGCCAGCAATCGATGTCCATGTCGCCCGGACAGGTGTATCAGGACTACGGCTCCAGCGCTCGTGGCGGTTCGATCAATCAGGGGCTCAATAACCTGGCCACCAATACCGGGTTGGCCCTCGGTTCCTTCAGCAACTTCCCGGCAATGAATGCACTACGCGCAGCCTTGCCGATGGTGCAGGCATTCCTGATCATGGGCGTCATCATCAGCTTGCCGCTGATCCTGCTGGTCAGTACCTACCAGCTGAAGACCGTCATGACGGTGACGTTTGCCATGTTCACCTTACACATGCTGAGCTTCTGGTGGGAACTGGCGCGCTGGGTCGACTCCAGCATGCTCGATACGTTGTACAACCAAGTGTCAGCGTCAAATCAGGTGCTGTTGTCGCTGCCCACATCAGGCCTCATGGATGGAACCGTCACGGCGCAGGTGATCGAGTATGTAATGGGGGCGATGTTCATCGTGCTACCGATGCTTTTTCTCGGGGCAATGAGTTGGGCCGGATATAGCGTAGGTTCAGGCGTAGAAGGAATGCTCAGCAGGGGAACCCACGCAGCACAGACAGCGAGCTCTAACGGGACCTCTCAGTTGATGAGCGGTGCAAGAATTGTTTCGGGTAAATCGAGCTCAAAGTAACCAAGAGCCTACTTCAGAGAACCCCATTTATCGTAACGCTCAGGCCAAGAAGTTCTATGCATTGGATCATCGAGATCGTCACTATCTGGAGTGTCTGACCCCTGAAATGGGACAGCTGCAAATACGACAATTGTGCACATCAGCACAAACAACCAGAAGCTGACAAAAAGAAATGCTCCGAACAGAGCGAACTTAGCAGTCAGAAAACTCCCGCGAACAAGAAATTTACCTGCGGGCACACCTGCGGTCTCGGCACGCTCAACCACGCGGGATTCAAAAGTTTTCAACCTACGGTAGCTACGCTTCACCGACAGACCACAGGCATACGCCCAGCGGTGGGCACGTGAATTCTGAACAGGTTGCTGAGTCGGCATGGTCTCGTCCTCTTCTGAGCGTTTTCATGGTTGAGCCTGGAGGAATAGGCTACTACTGAAAACGGCCCATACCTGACCGTTTATCAGTTTCCCCGGCCGAAAAATCCTCATTGGAAGCCAGAAGACAAGCTCTGCGAAACATCGTCTCTACAGCGATTGACCCAGATAAATCGTCCGGCTAAATACAAGGTGCGGATCGCTGTTATCGACAGCACTTTCCCAGGTAGCCAGAACCTTCAAGGCTACGTCACTTCGATGGTGGTTCCCCCCAAGTGCGATTAGCGTTCGGTGGCTCGCACGATGACCGTTTCTACGGTAATGAACGCCTACTGCTCTTATGAGCGCCTTTCGAGCTCTGCCCGTGAGGTAAGCCCTCTTGATTTTCTTCAACCCACTGCGGGGAAATCTTTCTCCGCACGGGAAAGGTTTCTTCGCGTTCTCAACGGAGACATACCATGCCCGACTCACTTACACCGGAAACACTGAACACCCTCCGGTTGCCCATCGTGTTCACCCCTGGCGCGTGGCAGCACGCAGTAATGCTCGAGCAATCCGATCACGCTGAGAAGCTGCAGGTCGATCGGTTGAGCCACGTATTGCGCGCAGCCTTCGAAGCCCACCTGGCCTATCCACAAAAGCCCTATGTGCTGTTCGAGGTAGTCCACATTGAACCAACCGATCAATTCGACCACGACCCGTTGCTGCAGTTGAGTCTCAGCCTACTCCAAGAACCGGGTCAGCCTGGCGCCTTACTGATAGCGCTTGCAGGAGAACACCAGCGCTAAGCGCAATGGGCGGCGCCCACCTCCACATTCGGATGGTATGCAGGCCTGCATCAATCCAGCCCATCACCCACCGGGGAACCCTCCCCCGGCGGGCAAGGCGTTCCTCCATTTTTCTCTCGAGGAAATTGCCATGCGCGATATCTACCAAGACGTGACAGACAAGATCGTTACCGCGTTAGACCAAGGCGTTGCTCCCTGGATCAAACCCTGGTCCTCAAGTGGCTCCGCTTACATCGGCCATCAACCCTACCCCATCAATGCCATCACGCGACGTCCGTATTCGGGCATCAATTTACCGCTGCTCTGGGCCGAGGCCAGATTGCAGGGGTTCACTCAAGATCGTTGGCTGACCTTCAACCAAGCTAAAAAGGCCGGTGGGCACATCCGTAAGGGTGAACACAGCACTCTGGCTGTGCTCTACAAGCCTAGGGAGCGCGAGGAACAGACTGAGTCAGGCCAACCCGTACTCGATGAAAACGGTCAGCCTAAGGTCGCTCACTTCGGCATTCTCAGGACACATTTTCTGTTCAACATCGAGCAAACGGAAGGGCTCGAAATGCTCAATGGCACCCTGCTCGAGACGGAACAGAGTGATCCCTTCCAGCCCAACAGCGCCGCGGAAAATCTGCTTTTAAGTTCAGGTGCACGCATCGTTCATCGGCCTGCCGACGAAGCCTTTTACCATCCGATCAGGGATCTCATCCAACTGCCGACAAAGGCACAATTTCACGATGAAAGCGGGTACTACGCCACGGCACTTCATGAGCTGACGCACTGGACCGGGCATCACTCTCGGTTGCAGCGCGAAGGCGTGACGTCAGCCTGTCCGTTCGGCTCGCCAGGCTACGCGTTTGAGGAGTTGATCGCCGAGATGGGCGCAGCTTTTTTATGTGCCTACGCCGGTATACAGGGAGAGCTACGGCACGAGGGCTACATCGACTCCTGGCTCGGCCTGCTCAAGGCTGACAAACGCGCGATCTTTCGCGCCAGTGGTCAGGCCCGAAGCGCCTCGGAGTATGTACTCAACCTGGAGCAGCAACTGAAGCAGATGGTAATGGATGACTCACGATGCATGAACGATGGAGTTTGAGCGTTAACTCACCGTTGCAATCGCATCACAGGGCCCAACGCGAGTTGGGCCCTGTGATGCGCCCAGAAAAATCCCATGCCGCGGTGCTCTAATGCAAAGAGTCAGGGATGGGCACACACTCGCAGCCTGTCATTCCGCATCCAGGTTCTGCGCCAGAAAATCCACCAGCTCGAGCGGACTTCGGCTATCGATTACCTTGTAGATCAGATCACGTTTACTGCGCGGCAACTTCTTGACCACGCTCTTCGCCGAGGCCCGGACGGCTTCGTCGGTCCCATGGATACGTGCCGCGAGCAGCAGCACAAGCGTGGCGTCAGTGAGGTTCATGGCAAGACCTAAAAAATATGCACCGCAGTGTATCGATTCTTTTCTTTTCCGTACTAGCCCCAAAAAATGATGCCTAGGAGAATCCATATTCCGATTGCCGCACAAAGGGACACGAGCCAAAAAGGACGGGTAAGGGTTGGAAGGGAATGGGCACTCAAGGGTAAGAGCGCTATCCGAAAAGGCTAAAAGGCCACTGACCCAGCCACTTCCCGGAGGTCACGATGCTCAGTCTGTTTCGCCACAAAAGTCAGAAGCCCCCTCCGCCACCGACACAGAGCGCCACCGAAGGTTACCTGCCCATCGAGTCGGCCCACAGCTTGTTAGCCGCGGAGCACCGCCGCCAGTTGCTCGATCGCATCTGGCAGTACACCGCCCTCTCCCACGCGCAGTTCATCCAGCTTTATTTAAATCCGATTCATCGCTACGCCGAGCAGGTCCAGCAACTCCCGGCCAGCGAGACGCACCACCATGCGTATCTCGGTGGCATGCTTGACCATGGCCTGGAGCTGGTAGCTTGCAGTTTGAAACTGCGTCAGTCGTATCTACTTCCCACCGGCGCCGCGCCCGAAGACCAAGCCGCCCAGACCGATGCCTGGTCGGCTGGCATCGCCTATGGCGCCCTGCTGCATGACATCGGCAAGATCGCCGTGGACCTGCTGGTCGAACGCCAGGATGGCCGTGTTTGGCATCCTTGGCAGGGCTCCCTGGATCAGCCCTACCGTTTTCGTTACATCAAGGGTCGTGACTACCACCTGCACGGCGCCGCCGCAGGCTTGCTCTACACCCAAATTCTCGACCGCCCAATCCTCGATTGGCTCAGTGGATTTCCGCCACTGTGGGCCAGTCTGCTGTATGTCCTGGCGGGCCAGTACGAACGTGCCGGCGTGCTCGGTGAGTTGGTGATGCAGGCCGACCGTGTTTCCACCGCACAGAACATCGGTGGTAACCCGAGCAAGGCGCTGCAAGCACCGATTCATTCGCTGCAACATCACTTGATCAGCGGACTACGTCATCTGGTTCAGCACGAGCTGAAACTTAATCAGCCGGGGGCCGCGGGTTGGTTGACTCAGGACGCGCTGTGGCTGGTCAGCAAGACGGTCACCGACAAGCTGCGAGCTTATCTGCTGTCGCAAGCGATAGAAGGCATTCCCTCCTCCAACCTCGCGGTGTTCGACGAACTCCAGTCACATGGGTTGGTTGAGTCCACCCCAGAAGGCAAAGCCATCTGGACCGCGCTTGTCGCACAGGGAAGCTGGGAGCAGACCTTTACATTTCTTCGCCTTCAACCGGCGTTGATTTGGGGGAGCGAAGACCGCCCCGAAACTTTTAGCGGAACGGTGAGCGTGGCAGTCGATGACCACCCGACTGACGCTCCGGCATCACCAGCAGCGCCGGAGACCGTCAGTGCAGGATCGCGTCAAAGCCCATCGCAGCCCGATCCAATGACGATGGAAAATGCCGACTATCTCGGCACGTTGTTGGATATGTTCGAGCTGGAAGAGTCTGAGGTCAGCAATGTATCGTCAGCAGGCACCCTCGAAATCTCAAATCCTTCATCGGACAACCCTGGTCAGACATTCCTGAATTGGGTCAAGGAAGGGATCCTCAGCCATAAGCTGATCATCAATGACAGCAAGGCCAAAATCCACACGGTGAGTGGTACTGTATTTCTGGTAACTCCTGGTCTCTTCCAACGTTATGTCCAGGAGTTTCCTGGCATAGCCAAGAGGGTCGATCAAGAGATTGAAGAATGGCGTTGGGTACAGAAGCAGTTCGAGAATCTGAAGGTCCACAGGAAGCGAGACAACGGCCTGAACATCTGGGCATGCCAAGTGCAGGGCCCTAGGAAGAGAACCACTCTGAAGGGGTATGTGATTGAGGAACCAAAGCTATTTTTTGAACTGACTCCCCCAGATAACCCCTTTCTAAAAATCGACGATATTGCCTCCACGGGTCACTAACAACAATCCTCCTTCTGCCCAACAAATATATACAACTTTAAACATATATTTATGCATTAGTGAAACGCCACCAACCAGCAACAACACTTTCGCTCAGCACATAAAATCTAAACAACTGGGCAAGGGAGCAACGTATGTAGAATAACTATAGGAAGAGACGGATTCTGCGTTATTCTAAAATGACTGGTATCAAAATGTACCTGCCCTCCCATCATAGAAGGGGAAACAGCTACATCCCCGTTGGGAGCTGGAATGCAATTCAGCCTTTTTGGATAATCGGCGCTAGCAATATATCGGGCCAAATCACCTGCCTCCTTTATCAAATCCAATGGACTAAAAGCGCACATAATTCCATATTCATGACCGACAGCATATTTTCCGTCAATAAAACGATTCAAACCGTCAAAGCAATATTTCCATTTACTACTTGCTGAACCATCTAGTTTTTTGAATTCAAGAACTAAGTGCGGAGTACCTGGAGCGCCTAAAATTACGCGAATATCTGCCCTGGCGATTCGAGAGACATCACCATTGGCGGCGCGGCGCAACTCCCAAGTTTCAGCCTGGAAGTCACAATCCATTCCCCAATCGAAACGACGGTCTTCGTCGCTTAGGGCCTCGCATAGATTATCAGTTAACGTCGGCTCATCTTTCTCAAATGAAATTGCTGATGGCGAGGTTTGCAATAGAGAAGACCAAGTATCACTCATATAAACGAGGACATCAGGTATCTTCGGCCCAGGAAATAGGCGAAACCAAGCTGCTGAGATTGAGGAACTCATAACTAATTGCGCCCCCAAGCTGCGGCCTGAACTGTCTGAACAATCAAGTCAGCATCAGCAAGAGCGGTTCTAGCAAGCCAAAACCGACGCCTTAACGGCTTTACAAAGTAAAATGCTTCTCCTGCAGCAACCAAAATATTGGGGACATTGAATAATTTGCCCTCGGACTCTACCGAATGGTTAGCTTCTAGCCCTGCATAGAGATCACCGATCAGTCGTTGATAAGCAGAATCGGCAACATTAAGCCCACCGGTGCTGGACTCCCCAACAGAAACTCTAACTGCCCCAAAAAAGCCCTTAGCTCCATCTATAACAGCTTCCACTGTCAGCTCTCCCGCGCCTCTGCTACGACTGCGCCAAAGCGCAAGCTCTGTTTTAAAAACAGTTAAATAACGATCAATCTCATCGTTCGACGGTCTATCAAGCAAAGGGGTCGTAAGACCTTGATAGTTTGAAGGTTGAATTGAAGAAGCAATAACGTCGACAGTGTCGGTTATTAGTACACGCTCAGCCTCAGCAAGCATGAAATAATCAAAAACCAAATTATCAAGCTGAACTTTTACTGCATCATATGCTGATTCACGATGCAACTCAGACTCCGCCGAAATCTTATCCAGCAGCTGACAGGACTTAAATATTATTTCCTTTGCAAGCTCTGGTTTTTTGTGCGCCTCCGGCGAGCAAAATGGAAAACGCTCAACATCATCAATCGCAACACGAGGACGCTCACCGATCACCGAGTAACCTGTCATTATCAACATATACGTCGCTATCGGAGATCTAAGATAAATCATAAGAAACTTAAGAAGATTAGCATCAACTGATGCCCCGCCTATTGCCCCAATAGATGAGGTAAAAGCAAAGGGGACTTCTGAATAGATCGCCCTAATAACATAAGATTCAGACAAGCCATCTGGAAATATTACTCTAGGCCCCGAGTAAAGCTTCGCATTTTTTCCACCAGGACTTGCAACTATAGGATAAAAATCTGCAAGCCGAGCAAGTTGCGCATCAGCAGAAACTATTGGATAGACTCTAGGCAATCTATCTGCCGGCATCAACGAGAGATCAGCTAGCACACCTAGTTCGCGATCTCGATTACTGTGATTGGCAGCATGAAATCCTTTTCCAGAAAGCCAAGGACTTTCACGTGACTCCATAGTTTCTTTGACACTCCCAAAACGCTGAAGCCGTCGAAGTAATTTTTGATCGCGCTTTTCCCCCCAATAACTTGAAATAAGCAAGTAGTTATCTTGATATATTTCTTTGGCTGAAATTATCTTTTTATCGGCCTCGTGTAATGCCAGCCGCCCCAACGCCAGTGTTACATCGGTCTTAGGGGCCCAATACTCGACGTACTCACTTCCAAGTGAGATGATTTCGTCTTCAAAGCTTCTCGGCCGAGCCCGGACGACAGCGCATGGATGTTTAGCTGCCGGAAAAAGTAGCCGCCTCACATCAGCAAAGTTTATTATCCTTTCGATTCTTACATCTTCTAGCCAACGCCGTCTAAAATCACCTGATTGATCACTAGCACCAATTACAAGATTTAAAGGCATGATCAAAACAATAACACTATTTACTTTAACGCAACTCGTGGCTTTAAAAGCGTATCCAGCTGCAATTTGACGACGCCCAACTGGGTAAGGAGGTACATGTTTACGACACCACTCCTCCCAGACTGGCTTTTCACTATTATCAGACTCACGCCAAGGCGGATTAGATAAAAGAATATCAAACTTACGCTTACCTGAAAATGGATTATCTTCCGAGAAAAAATCTCCGTACAGCTCTCCTTTTTGAATATTTAGACCAGAGCCAACTAGACGAGGAAGTTTTAAGCTATTATCTGTCTGAAGGCGCATTACCTCTTCAGAATCTAAGCCTTCAAGTAGAGAAAGGTATAAACTGAACGCAGTTATCCAGCAAGCCGTTTCATCTATGTCGTTTCCGAAAAGATTTGATTCCATCAGAGCTACGCGTTCTGAAAATGTAAGTCGTCTCCCTCCACTTACTTCCGCATGCCTGAGCATCTTCCTAAATGCACTTGTTAGAAGAATACCAGAACCACATGCTCCGTCATATACGGTGCAACCAGCCGGATTATCAAAGCTCTCAAATGCTTGCTCAGTAACTAGGCTAGCCAAGTGCCGAGGAGTATAATAAGCTCCTAGCGCTCCCTGTCGATCTTTCAACAGCGTCTCATATATACCTGAAATAAGCTCAACTGGAATATGACTAAAATCATACTGCCAGAACGCCCCCTGCCCAGTTTCAAAATCTACAGCCTCTAAGAAGCGCTTTATACATCTGAAACATTGCTCATTGAGCACAACCCAATCTGGGGCGCCACCATCTCTAGAGCTGAGAAAGTCACCATTGAAATCAAATTTTAGTTGGCGTAACAGACTGTCAACACCCTCACCATCTGACTTAGCCACATAATCTTCTAACCTTTCAAGATTATGAGTTGCACGATATCCCTCACCAACAATACCTCTTTGTTCGAGGTAACATAAGAAAATGACTTGAGCCATTAATGCTTCTGCTTGACTACTACCAAGTCCTTCTTTTGCCAACTGCTTGACAACTTGTCTTAAATTAGCAAGCAAACGTTGATCTACCCTTTCCTCCGGCAAAAACCAATGCGAGAGGCGATCCTTAATAAATCCAGACTGCACTTCGTAGGCCGACCAATACCCTTGGGCAACAACAGCCTCACGTGATAGAACCTCGGGCTCAGCTTCTCTATCGTTTACCGAATACGCCACCAACCCATCAGGATCAAGAACAAGAACCACCGATGCTAAGTTCTGATTCCAGACCCGCTGACATATTTGCTCGACTCTTTTCTGACGCGGCAGCTGTAATGTTTGGGAGTCTATAAAGCAAACTGTAGGTACTTCCCCTACACAGAAGACTGCAGACGCGGAAATTCCTCCGCCAATCTCCAGCATTTCCTCAATTTCAGATGCGTAGGGCCTAGTTCCAATACTGTCGCCGGCCCGGTACAGCTCGTGCGGGAACTTTATATAGGCTAGATCGCTAAGCCATTGCTCAAGCAGCATGATTGTTGTCCATAGACCAAAATAGCAATATCCCACTCATGTCGTATCTACTTAACTGCAATGGCTGGAAAAAGATGAAATTGGTGCGACTCATCTGAAGGCTCAAACTCAGATGAAAGGATTTCTAAATGTGGATTCATATTAATTACTAATGCATCACCGTTAAAACTTGAATATTCTCGATACTGATACAGTGTAAATTCACCGCCAGGCTTAATCACAAGCACCGAGTCATATAAAGCGGGGAAGGAATGATTTTTGAGCTTTTGCGCCAGTCCCAGAAACAAATTTTTCTGAGATGTCAGCTCAACATGGAACTTTTCTCTCAACACAACTGCCAGTCGAAGCAAAAGCACTGTCTGCCATGAATACAATGCGCGAGAACCTGGTCCAGACGGCTTCTCATCGGGCACGATAAGGTGTCGACGAGATGTCCACTCCCTCAGCTGGTCTGATGTCAGCCCTGTGAGCGCTTGAACTGCAGCCGCCTTGATGAGTCGCATCAGTTGCCCCTTCGCTCCGCCATACATCCAAGCGGGCATCATACCCACTTAAATTACTGTTATCTATGCTTACCTCGTAGACAAGGCAAGAAACAGTCTGCTGACCTAGATACGCTAAGCACTATTCAACAGCCACTCCAGCCCCCCACCTGCAATCCTGCGCTGTGTACTCGGCAACCCGATGGGCTATCCCAGACGCAACCTCCAATTGAAGGCCAGTCATCATCCGGAGTGCACCCGCATACCAAAAACCAGGTTTCAACTCCCAGGGGCGGGATAAAGGATCGATGTTGGTGTCTCCCAGCACGCGCGCAACTTCCCTCCACACACACCTCGTTGACGCTGCCTACCTGAGTCCACGTACAATATGCATCACAAAAAATGACCAAAAAAATTTGTGGGAGTAAATGCGGGAGTAATTTTTCAGACATGAAAAAGCCCAACCTTCGCAGATTGGGCTAAGTCATTGAAAAATATGGTCGGGACGGAGTGATTCGAACACTCTACCCCTAGCACCCCATACCATCACCGGCAGACTCCTGCTGCGCGTTCAGAAAATCCATTGAACGTCGACCGCTCTGCGCCATGTATGCTTCTGGCCTAGGTGGAGCAAAGCCGACCTCTAGGGCATCTAATAAATCCGCCCAATATTGCATCATCCTACGTCTCGGCTCGACGTATTCTGCATGATTGTATGCAGCCCGAATTTGGTTGGTATCAGCGTGTGAAAGCTGCGCCTCAATCCACTCTTCTACAAAGCCAACCTCGTTAAGCGCCGTGGAGATGGTAGCCCTGATGCCATGACCGGTGAGCCTTCCTTTGTAACCCATACGGCTAATCGCGGTGTTAAGGGTATTTTCACTGATCATTTCCTGCGGTTCGTATCGGTGAACCAGCAGATACCGCGCACCGCGCGCCCTTAACTGCATCAGCCGCTGCACAATTGCAATTGCTTGGGTAGACAGCGGAACCACATAAGGTGGGATCTCATTCCCCTGGGTTCGAACACGACTCCGGAGTTGCTTGACACCCTCCGGCGGCACCAGCCAGATCCCCTTGTCGAGGTCGAATTGGTCTGGCGTCGCCGCCCGTAGCTCTCCTGTACGTACCCCTGTCAACAGCAATAGACGAATACCAAGCCGTGTCGCTTCTGCACACCCATAGTGGGTTACGGTCCTGAGCAGTCCTGGAAGTTCATTTACCTGGAGGAAGGGATTATGGCGAACTGGCCGCGGCGTCTCGGCAACGATATCAAGATCTGCTGCTGGGTTCACATCAACGAGCCCTTCCGCCATGGCAAAACGGAAGATCTGGTTGAGCCAGGTGCGCACCTTCCGAGCAGAGACCAGCGCCCCTCTGCGCTCAATTCGCCTAATGAGCTCCAGCACGTCACCACGAGAAATATCTGAGATCGGAAGATCGCCCAAACACGGCAGCATGTCCTTCTTCAGGTATTTGCTCGCTTGCCCTGCACTGCCCTTCTTACTTTTCGTCAGCTTTTTACTTCGGAACTCATGCCAGCGACCAGCAACCGCTTCAAACGTGTTGTTGGCGGCGTGAGAGGCTTTTTGGCGCTCGGCGCGACGATGTGAGCGGGGATCGATATTGTTGGCCACCAGCGCACGTGCAGCCTCTCTCCGCTGGCGAGCCTCCTTGAGACTGACGTCGGGATAGATGCCAAGGGAAATACGCAATTGCTTGTCATGCCAATAGAAACGGAAATGCCAGCGCTTCGAACCCGTCGTGGGCACTTGCAGAGATAAGCCATCCCCATCAGTTAACGTATAAGGCTTGCTGGCGGGCTTGGCTTGCTTGATCGCTGTATCTGTCAGAGCCATCAGACACCTCCTTTTGCATCAAGGAGGGGAATACAACCCAGCGGTAGACGGACCAATACGAAAATTGATGCGTAAGGAATCGTAAAAGGCTGTGCCAGCGGTGTACTTAAATGTGTACTTAAAAACCGTGGCTGGAGATGGATTCCAGTGGAATTCAGAAAACGAAAAAAGCGGCTCAAGGCCGCTATTTCCGTAGCTTCCAGGCGTTCAGTGGGCCTTAGTGGAAGCAAATATGGCGCAGCGGACGGGACTCGAACCCGCGACCCCCGGCGTGACAGGCCGGTATTCTAACCGACTGAACTACCGCTGCGCGTAACACGTTGAAGCGAATGGTGGGTGATGACGGGATCGAACCGCCGACCCTCTGCTTGTAAGGCAGATGCTCTCCCAGCTGAGCTAATCACCCTTCACTTTCGGTGTGGGCGGCATCATACACCAAAAATCTGCAATGTCTTGATTTAAATGCACTTTATTTGAAATATTTTCATAAGCGCAGCGCACGCCCCCGGAAAACCGGGCCTCTGGCCCGCAAACGCGAGTCTATTGCGGTTACCGGGCGCTTCGTACCGTACATTGGCGCGATCCACGACCTCAACGAAACCTACTCGGTGTACGCCAGCTACACCGACCTCTTCAGGCCCCAGAGAAGCTACAACCACGACCGCGAAACAAATTGCGCCAGAACTACGAGCTGGGCCTCAAGGCAGATTCTTCGACCGACGCCTGAACGCCAGCGCGGCCTATTTTGAAATCCACGAAAACAATCGCTCGGTGTCCGACGACGATTACAACAACCAGACGCCGACCCCAACCCGCTATGCCTGCAAAGGCACCAAGGCGGTGACCAAGGGTTATGAACTGCAAATGACCGGCAAACTGGCGCCGGGCTGGCAGGACATCCACAACAGCCCCCACGGCAAATATGAAGCGTTTTCCCAGAACGCTTACTGGTTGGCGAACCTGATGACGCGCTACCAGATCACCAAAGACATTTCGGCGACGCTGAACGTCAACCACAGCTTCGACAAGTCCTACTGCACCGACATCGGTTTCTATAACTGCGCCGGGTAAGGCGAACCACGCAATGTCATGGTTACCACGCGCTGGGATTGCTAACCGGCCAATAAAAAACGCCGCCGATCATCGGAAATGATCGGCGGCGTTTTTTGAGGTTTCGCACACCCCAGACAGCAAAAAGCCCGCTCGATGAGCGGGCTTCCTGTGGTGACCTGGCGTTCAGCGTTCCAGGTGACCGAATATGGCGCAGCGGACGGGACTCGAACCCGCGACCCCCGGCGTGACAGGCCGGTATTCTAACCGACTGAACTACCGCTGCGCGTAACACATGAAGCGAATGGTGGGTGATGACGGGATCGAACCGCCGACCCTCTGCTTGTAAGGCAGATGCTCTCCCAGCTGAGCTAATCACCCTTCGTTTCGGTGTGGCGCGCATTCTACGGAGCGACCCTAGGTCTGGCAAGCACTTTCTTAAATCTTTTTTTTCAGCCCTTCCAATGGCTTAGGCAGGGTTGGCCTCGAGCGCTATCAAGAGAATAATGCCCCCCTTTGTATAAAGGAGAGACTCACCCCATGTGGTTCAAGAACCTGCTTATCTATCGCCTGACCCAAGATCTGCCTGTTGATGCCGAGGCGTTGGAAGCGGCCATGGCCACCAAACTGGCGCGCCCTTGTGCAAGCCAGGAGTTGACCACTTACGGTTTCGTCGCCCCTTTTGGTAAAGGTGAAGACGCTCCCCTGGTTCACGTCAGCGGTGACTTCCTGCTGATCGCCGCGCGCAAGGAAGAACGCATCCTGCCGGGTAGCGTGGTGCGCGACGCAGTCAAAGAGAAAGTCGAAGAGATCGAAGCCGAGCAAATGCGCAAGGTCTATAAAAAGGAACGCGACCAGATCAAGGATGAAATCATCCAGGCCTTCCTGCCGCGCGCCTTTATCCGTCGCTCGTCGACCTTCGCCGCCATTGCGCCGAAACAGGGCCTGATCCTGGTCAACTCGGCAAGCCCCAAGCGCGCCGAAGACCTGCTGTCGACCCTGCGTGAAGTGATCGGCACCCTGCCGGTTCGCCCGCTCACGGTAAAAACCGCGCCAACCGCGATCATGACCGATTGGGTCACCACGCAAAAACCGGCCGATGACTTCTTCGTCCTCGACGAATGCGAACTGCGCGACACCCATGAAGACGGCGGCATTGTGCGCTGCAAGCGCCAGGACCTGACCGGTGAAGAAATCCAGCTGCACTTGACCACGGGCAAAGTCGTGACCCAACTGTCACTGGCCTGGCAGGACAAGTTGTCCTTCATGCTCGACGACAAAATGACCGTCAAGCGCCTGAAGTTCGAAGACCTGCTGCAAGACCAGGCCGAACAGGACGGCGGCGACGAAGCCCTGGGCCAACTGGACGCCAGCTTTACCCTGATGATGCTGACGTTCGGCGAATTTCTGCCGGCGCTGGTTGAGGCACTGGGCGGCGAAGAAACCCCACAGGGCATCTAAGTCGACTCAAGGTCAAAAATGTGGGAGCGGGCTTGCTCGCGAATGCGGTGGGTCAGTCACTGGATAGGTTGACTGATCCACAACATTCGCGAGCAAGCCCGCTCCCACATTTGATTGGGTTTCCAAGCAGACATCCGCGTTACCGAACTTAACTAATAACAAGGACATCCCCATGCGCGCACTCGCCGCCTTGAGCCGTTTCGTCGGCAATACCTTCGCCTACTGGGTGTTGATTTTCGCGGTGCTCGCCTTCCTTGAGCCCGGCTGGTTCATTGGCCTGAAAGGCGCCATTGTGCCGCTGCTGGGCCTGGTGATGTTCGGCATGGGGCTGACCTTGAAACTTGAAGACTTCGCCGAGGTTGCCCGCCATCCGTGGCGCGTGGCCCTGGGTGTGGTCGCGCACTTTGTGATCATGCCGGGCATGGCGTGGTTGCTGTGCCAGGCCTTCCACCTGCCGCCGGAAATTGCCGTCGGCGTGATCCTTGTCGGGTGCTGCCCAAGCGGCACCTCGTCCAACGTGATGACCTGGCTTGCCCGTGGTGACCTGGCGCTGTCGGTGGCGATTGCCGCCGTTACCACCCTTCTCGCCCCGCTCCTCACGCCGGCGCTGATCTGGCTGTTGGCGTCGGCCTGGCTGCCGGTGTCGTTCATGGAGTTGTTCTGGTCGATCCTGCAAGTGGTGCTGCTACCGATTGTGCTCGGCGTGATCGCGCAACGTGTGCTCGGCGAGCGCGTGCGCCATGCGGTGCAAGTACTGCCGCTGGTGTCGGTGGTGAGCATCGTGATCATCGTTGCGGCCGTGGTGGCGGCGAGTCAGGCCAAGATCGCCGAATCGGGCCTGTTGATCATGGCCGTGGTGATGCTGCACAACAGCTTCGGCTACTTACTGGGTTACTTCACCGGCCGGTTGTTCAAACTGCCACTGGCCCAGCGCAAGTCGCTGGCGCTGGAAGTCGGCATGCAGAACTCCGGGCTGGGCGCCGCGTTGGCCAGTGCGCATTTTTCGCCATTGGCGGCGGTACCCAGCGCGCTGTTCAGCGTCTGGCACAATATTTCCGGGGCGTTGCTGTCAACCTACTTCCGCCGCATGAGCGAAAAGGAAGACCGCCGGGTATTGGAAAACACGCCGAAAACTTGATCGCCTGATCGATATTCGGCACTCTACCGAGCTTCGCGGGGACGACCCCGCGACGCTGTCGAGCGCTATTCCAGGGGACGACCCCACTTTTAGAAGAGAGGTCATCATGTCCTGGATCATCCTGTTTTTTGCCGGGCTGTTTGAAGTGGGCTGGGCGGTCGGTTTGAAGTACACCGATGGTTTCAGCAAGCCATTGCCCACCGCCCTGACGATTGCCGCCATGGCCATCAGCCTCGGCCTGCTGGGCCTTGCCATGAAAGAACTGCCGCTGGGCACCGCCTATGCCATCTGGACCGGTGTCGGCGCGGTGGGCACGGTGATCGCCGGGATCATCCTGTTTGGCGAGTCCATGGCGTTGTTCCGGTTGGCGAGTGTGGCGTTGATTATCTGCGGGCTGATTGGCCTTAAAATCAGCGCCTAATTCACTGTCGCTGTCGCAGCAAGCCAGCTCCCACAGTAAACCGCGTTCGCTTGAACAACTCGGTCAACGGTGGGAGCGGGCTTGCTCGCGAAGAGGCCCGAACAGTCAGTAAAAAACTACCTGACACTCCCCCGCAATACCCCCACCTGTTCCTGCAACTGCGCAGGCGTCGCCGCCTCGACCGTCACCGGCTCACCCGCCACCAGCACCACCCGCGACCAGATCCGGTGGAAGAACCCCTTGTTCGGATCGCGACTGAAAAAACTCCCCCACAAGCCCTGCAACGCCATTGGAATCACCGGCACCGGCGTTTCTTCCAGAATGCGCGTCACGCCCCCGCGGAACTCATTCATCTCACCGTCCCCGGTGAGCTTGCCTTCCGGAAAAATGCACACCAACTCGCCTTCCTTCAAGTACTGGGCAATTCGCGCGAAGGCCTTTTCGTAGATCTGGATATCCTCGTGACGCCCGGCAATCGGAATCGCCCCCGCAGTGCGGAAGATAAAATTGAGCACCGGCAAACGGTAGATTTTGTAGTACATGACAAAGCGAATCGGCCGACGCACTGCGCCGCCGATCAACAGCGCATCGACAAACGACACGTGGTTGCACACCAGCAACGCCGCGCCCTCGTCTGGAATCAGCTCAAGGTTGCGGTGCTCCACGCGGTACATGGAATGGCTGAGCAGCCAGATCATGAAACGCATGGTGAACTCGGGGACGATCCTGAAGATGTAGGTGTTGACCGCGATATTGAGCAGCGACACCACCAGGAACAATTCGGGAATCGACAGCTTGGCCACGCTCAGCAGCAGGATCGACACGATGGCCGACACCACCATGAACAGCGCATTGAGAATGTTGTTGGCCGCGATCACCCGCGCACGCTCGTTTTCAGCGGTGCGCGACTGGATCAGCGCATACAGCGGCACGATATAGAAGCCGCCGAACACGCCTAGCCCGAGGATATCGAACAACACCCACCAGGCCTGGCCGTAGCCGAGTACGCCGAGCCAGTCATGTTCCTGAGCACTTTGCGGGAAGCCGCCGGAGTGCCACCACAGCAGCAGCCCGAACACTGTCAGGCCAAATGAGCCAAAGGGCACCAGGCCGATTTCCACTTTACGCCCGGAGAGCTTTTCACAGAGCATCGAGCCCAGGGCGATACCGACCGAGAACACCGTGAGGATCAAGGTCACTACAGTTTCATCGCCGTACAACCACTCCTTGGCGTAGGCCGGGATTTGCGTCAGGTAAATCGCGCCGACAAACCAGAACCACGAGTTGCCGACAATCGAACGCGACACCGCCGGGGTCTGCCCCAAGCCCAGGCGCAAGGTGGCCCACGATTCGCTGAATATGTTCCAGTTCAGGCGCAGCCCTGGGGTAGACGCCGCCGCGCGCGGAATACTGCGGCTGGCCAAATAACCCAGCACCGCCACACCGACAATTGCCACGGCCACGATCGGTGCGTAATGGGTCGAAGACATCATGATCCCGGCGCCAATGGTGCCGGCCAGGATCGCCAGAAACGTGCCCATTTCCACCAGGCCGTTACCGCCCACCAATTCATCGTCGTGCAGGGCTTGGGGCATGATCGAATACTTCACCGGCCCGAACAGCGCCGAATGCGTGCCCATGGCAAACAGCGCCAGCAGCATCAGCTCCAGGTGGTTGAACAGGAACCCGGTGGCGCCGACGCTCATGATCACGATCTCACCGATCTTGATCGCGCGGATCAGTGCGTCCTTGTTGAATTTCTCGCCGAATTGCCCCGCCAGCGCCGAGAACAGGAAGAACGGCAGGATAAACAACAATGCGCACAGGTTGACCCAGATCGAGCGGTCACCGTCGATGGTGAGCTTGTAGAGAATGGCCAGGATCAGCGATTGCTTGAAGATGTTGTCGTTGAAGGCGCCCAGCAACTGGGTGATGAAAAACGGCAGGAAACGCCGTGTGCGCAGCAAGGTAAATTGTGAGGGGTGGCTCATCGTCCGTGTTCCTGCGTGGCCTGGTAGGCTTGATTGCCGGTTTTTTATAAAAAGACAGGCCACGACTTTACCTAATCCCGCTTACTTATTCCCTAGTCCTGCAATGCAGGGCGATACAAAAAGCTCACCTTTGTAGGCGCCCTGCACAGTGCGCGTGGCAACGATCAGCCACATCAGCGCCAACGCCACCACCAGCACGCACCCGAACACACTGAAGAACCCCAGGTGCAGCAGGCTCGCAAGCTTCAGTGTGGCCAAGGCATAAACCCCCAGCGGGAACGTAAAACCCCACCAGCCCAGGTTGAACGGAATGCCGGCGCGCAGGTAACGCAGGGTGATCAACACGGCGATCAGCATCCACCACAGGCCAAAGCCCCACAGGGTAATGCCGGCCACCAGGCCGAGGCCGTTGGCCATCTCCCCTACGCCTGGCAAACCGTTGGCCGCGAAGATCGTCGGTGCGTCGCCGCCCAGCAACAACATACCCAATGCACCGGTGCCGATAGGGCCGAGGGCCAGCCAGCTGGACGCGGCCATGTTGGCGTGAGGCAGTTTGTGCAAGGCCATGCGCAGCATCAGGATGGTCAGGATGCTGAAGGCTACCGGCAGGGAAAACGCCCACAGCACATAGCTGGTCACCAGCATCACCAGTTGCGAGTGAGCGTCGGCCAGGTGCGGCGCCAGCAGGCCACCGCTGGCGGCAGCGACTTCAGCGGCGACCACCGGCAACAGCCACACGGCGGTCATCTGGTCGATGCTGTGCTGCTGACGCGTGAACATCATGAATGGGATCAGCACGCCGCAGGCCAGGGCCATCGCCACGTCCAGCCACCATAAGGCTTCGGCCAACGGCACCACATTGGCGCCCCAGCGCGGCAGCCCAAACAACAGCAAACCATTGATAATCGTCGCCAGGCCCATGGGGATGGTGCCAAAGAACATCGAGACGGTGGAGTGCCCGAAAATCCGCCGCGCCTCGTGGAAAAACATCAGCCAACGGGCCGCGTACAACACGCTGAACAGCACGAACAGGCCGACGGTGAACATCCACAGCCCTTCGGCAATGGTGTGCAGGCCGGGCAAGTGGGCCGGCACTTGGGCCAGCGCAAGGGCCAGCACGCCGGTGCCCATGGTGGCGGCAAACCAGTTGGGCGTGAACTGGCGAATCACTTCCCGTGGACGGGCCAGGTGACTGAAGGGTTTGTAAGTAATGGCAGTTGAGCAGGTCATGATGGCAATCCTCTTCCTCGCATGAGGTTGAGACCATCATAGAGCCGGATTGAATATCTATATAACGGGTAATATCTCTATCTGTTATCTACTTTGCCAATATAGGGAGGTCGGCTAAACCGTAGCCTTGGCCCGCGCCGCCCCTTGCATCAGCAAGCCTGCCAGCGCGCCGAGCGCCAACACGATGAGCACTGCGCCATAACCATCGGTGGTGGCGATCAGGCCAAACACGCGGCTCAGGTTGCCCGCCAGCAGTGACGGCACGCAGAACGCCAGGTAGCTCAGCACATAAAAAGCTGACATCAACCCGGCCCGCTCATGGGGCAACGCCAAGCTGACGATGCTGCGCACACTGCCCATGAACCCACCGCCGAAGCCAAAGCCTGCTATCACACTGGCAACAAAGAACAGCCACAGGCTGGCGCTCTGCACCGCGACCAGTAACAACGCCACGCCCACCGCCAGCAGGACCGCCGACAGACGCATGACCTTGTGTGCCGGGTGATCGCGCAGGCTGTAAATCATCACCGCACCGCTCAAGGTCACGACTGCGACCAGGCCGCCGCCGATCAAATGCGAGGTCGAGCCCGTCGCCGCTCGCACCAGCGAAGGCGCCAGCGATGAAAAGAACCCGCCCAGCGCCCACACTGCCACATTCAGCGGCATCGCCAGCCACAAGGCCCGGCGCGCCTGCGCAGGCACATGCAGGGTGGGCGCCAACGACCTCAAGGCACCCGGAATGCGGCTGACGGTTTCAGGCATGCGCCACACGTAAAGCGCCTGCAGCACCATCAGGCCTAGCAGCGTGAAGTAGATCAATTGGGTCGGGCGTGGCGCGTATTCCACCAGCAAGCCACTGCCCAAGGCGCCGCTGGCCATGCCCAACAGCGGCGCGAGGCTATTGAGCATCGGCCCGCGCAGGCGGTCGGTGTCCAGCAGCGTTGCCGCCAACACTGCAGTTGCCGTGCCGGTGGCGAAACCTTGCAGCGCCCGAGCGGCAATCAGGCAGGCGGTGCTGTCAGCATTGATAAACAGCAGCATCGCCACAATATTCAGCAGCAACGCGGCGAAAATCACCGGCTTGCGCCCCACGTGGTCCGACAGCGAACCGACGCTCAACAGCGCCGCCAGCAAGCTCACGGCGTACACGCCGAAGATCACCGTGAGCATTGCTGCGGAGAAATGCAGGTTGTCCTGATACACCTGATACAACGGCGTCGGCGCGCTGGACGCAGCCAGAAAGGTCAACATCGTGATGACCAGGAACGCCAGGCTGGAACGTTGAGAAATGACGCTAGACATGTGCACACTCCGCTAAAGCTAATATTTTGCTTTTGCAGAGTGTGCTACCCGCAAGCGCTTAAAGCAAATTCTTTGTGTTAAGGTTTTACGCATGGCGATTAAAGAAGGCCTTCGCCCGGGGGGCCGCAGTGCCCGGGTTCAAGAATCAGTGCATAACGCCGCGCGCGAACTGCTAGAAGCCCATGAGCGTTCCAGCGTCACCGTGCCGATGATCGCTGCGCGCGCGGGCGTCACGCCGTCGACCATCTACCGCCGCTGGGGTGACTTGTCTGCGCTGCTCGCCGACGTGGCGCTGGAACGCCTGCGCCCAGACAGTGAACCCGCCAACACCGGCAGCCTGCGCGGCGATTTGCGTGCGTGGGGCGAGCAATACCTGGACGAAATGAGTTCCGAGCTTGGGCGCAACATGATGCGCGACGTGCAGTGCAGCCATCCCCGGGACTACTGCAGCAACATCCTGATGGGCCAGATGCAGGTCATTCTCGACCGCTACCAGAGCACCCACGACGCACTGCCGAGCCTGGACCGGTTGCTCAACCTGATCGCCGCGCCCACGGTTTACCGCAGCCTGTTTGCCAGTGCGCCGCTACCGGTTGAAGAACTGCATGAACTGATCGAGCTGGCTCTGAAAGACTAAGGGCCCAGCGCCTACAGAAAAGCAGAGCTCGGCAGCCTGACAGCCCACTGATCTTGAGCGCTGAACTCGATTAAATTGTGGGAGCGGGCTTGCTCGCGAAGGCGGTCGGTCAGTCGCTCATGTGTAGCTGACACACCGTATTCGCGGGCAAGCCCGTTCCCACATTTGGATCTCTGTGTATCAGGTTGATGTGGTGTTGTGCTGCTTTCGCTTCTACCACTCAGGTCGGCTACCAGGCCGCCGTGCTCTGCTTTTGATCTTGCTTTTGATCTGATAGGCCCCGTCAACCCCAGTGGCCGAACGCAGGCAAGCCAGCGCCCACAGGGCTTTTCTGCACGCCAAAAAAAAGGGCCTCATAAAGAGGCCTTTTTTTATGGCAACTGACTGCTTACGTTCGCATCCCGCGCCCGCTCACCAGCAACCGCGCGCAGCCGACATACAGCACCACGGTGGCCACCAGCATGAAGGTGATCGCCACGCTGATCTTGATATCCGACACGCCCAGGATGCCGTAGCGGAAGGCATTGACCATGTGCAGCACCGGGTTGGCCAGCGACACGGTCTGCCAAAACGGCGGCAGCAAGGTGATGGAGTAGAACACCCCGCCCAAGTACGTCAGCGGCGTCAGCACGAAGGTCGGGATGATCGAAATATCATCGAAATTGCGTGCAAACACCGCGTTGATAAAGCCCAGCAGCGAAAAGATCGTCGCCGTCAGCACCACCACCAAAATGGTGACGCCCAGGTGATGCACTTGCAGATGAGTGAAGAACAGCGACAGCAAGGTCACAATCACCCCCACCATCAAGCCCCGCAGCACGCCGCCGAGGGTGTAGCCGATCAGGATGGTGTGCGGCGACACCGGCGACACCATCAACTCTTCGATGGAACGCTGGAACTTGCTGCCGAAAAAGCTGGAGACCACGTTGCCGTAGGAGTTGGTGATCACCGACATCATGATCAGGCCCGGCACGATGTACTCCATGTAGGTGAAGCCACCCATGTCGCCGATCTGACGGCCGATCAGGTTACCGAAGATCACGAAGTACAGGACCATGGTGATCGCCGGCGGCAGCAGCGTCTGCGGCCAGATCCGGGTAAAGCGCTTCACTTCGCGGTAGACGATGGTCTGCAGCGCGACAATGTTGGGTTGCAGTTCGGAACTCATACCGCCACCTTCGCCAGATTTTTCTCCACCAGGGACACGAACAACTCCTCAAGGCGATTGGTTTTATTACGCAGGCTCAGCACTTCGATGTTCTGGGCGGCCAATTGGGTGAACAGCGCGGTGATGCCCATGGCCTTGTCCACCTGGACTTCCAGGGTATGACCATCGACCAGCCGGCTTGGGTAGCCAAGCAGCTGCGGCGCCACCGACAGGTTGTTTTTCAGGTCGAGCAGGAAGGTTTCCACATGCAGCTGGCCCAGCAGGTTACGCATGCTGGTGTTCTCGACGATGGTGCCGTGGTCGATGATGCCGATGTTGCGGCACAGCTGCTCAGCCTCTTCCAGGTAATGGGTGGTGAGGATGATGGTGATGCCCTTCTCGTTCAGCTCGGTGAGGAAGGTCCACATCGAGCGACGCAACTCAATGTCCACACCTGCGGTGGGCTCGTCGAGGATCAGCAGGCGCGGTTCGTGCACCAGCGCGCGGGCGATCATCAGGCGGCGCTTCATGCCGCCGGACAGCGAACGCGAAGGCACGTCGCGCTTGTCCCACAGGCCCAGCTGGGTCAGGTACTGCTCGGCGCGCTCCTTGGCGATTTTCGCCGGGATGCCGTAGTAGCCAGCCTGGGTCACGACGATGTCGAAGGTCTTTTCAAACTGGTTGAAGTTGAATTCCTGGGGCACCACGCCGATGGAACGCTTGAGCGCCGCCGGGGATTTGTCCAGGTCATGACCAAAGATATTCACCGTGCCGCTGGTCTTGTTGACCAACGTCGAGAGGATACCGATGGTGGTGGATTTGCCGGCGCCGTTAGGGCCGAGCAAGGCGAAGAAGTCACCTTCGGCAACATCCAGATCGATACCACTCAGGGCCTGGAAACCGTTGCCGTAGGTTTTGGTTAGCTGCCGGATGGACAGAGCGGAACTCATATCGGAATACGCACCAAAGAAGGGAATAGAAACAATAGATGAGGGCGCAGCCCAGGTAGTTCAACGGCGGCGCATGACAGGCATGGTGCTTGCCTGCGCCGCACAAGTACAGTCACCCGTATTAATAGTGGGTATTACGTCAACGCGGTCATGACCGCTTTGCGGTACGCCGGCCGTTGCTGCAGACGGTGATACCAGGCCTCTAGATGGGGCATCGAAGGCCGTTCGATAGGCATTTCGAACCAGGCATAGATAAAGCTGCCGAGTGGGATATCACCCATGCCGATTTCGTTGCCCGACAGGTAAGGCTGCTCTGCCAGGGCTTTATCCACGGTGCCTAATGCGTCGATACAGGCCTGGCGCCCGGCATTGATGCTGTCCCAGTTCTGTTTTTCAGCCGGGGTTCGCAGGATGCCCCAGAACACCGCCTTGAACGGTTCGGCGAGGGTTGAGGTGGTCCAGTCCATCCACTTTTCGGCATTCGCCCGGGCTTGCAGGTCGCTTGGGTACCAGCTCGACGCCTGCTTGGCGCAGAGATAACGCACGATGGTGTTGGACTCCCACAGCACGAAGTCGCCATCTTCGATCATCGGCACCCGGCCATTGGGGTTCAGCGCGCGGTATTGCGGTGTATCGACCACACCAAATGCCCCGCCCGCATCAATTGCTTCATAGTCCAGGCCGAGTTCCTCGGCGCACCACAGTGCTTTCCTGACGTTTGATGAATTTTTACGACCCCAGATTTTCAGCATGACCGCGCCTTATCGTTGATGAACATGGCTTGATGAACGCAGCAGCATACGCCGGTTCAGGCGCGGCTTAAATCGCTCTGCATGTCCCCCAGCAGGGTCGGCATGTCCTCGGCAAACAGGTGCGGGTAACACTGCTGAATATGCGCGAAGAAAAAACCCTCCGGCACGTCGGAAAACTGCCCATGGTCCCGCACGTACTCCATCGAGCGCCGGCCCTGGCGGTTGAAGGCATGAAACACGCTGTCGTTGATCCCATCGAATTCCAGCGGCGGTACATCAAACACCTCGCACAGCTGCTGGTTGAACGCCGGCGTGGCCTTGACCCAACGGCCACGCAGGTACAACTCGGTGTAGCCGTGCATGGCGAACACATCGCTTTTGAGCAGGGCGATCAGGCGCGGTGTCGAGAGGTGATTGCGCACATCCGCCAGGCCGATGCGTGCCGGGATGCCGCAGTGGCGGGCACACGCGGCCAGCAGGGTGGCCTTGGGCACGCAGTAGCTCTCACCGGCGGCGAGGGCGAAGCTGGCGCTCAAAGTGCCTGGGTCGCGGCTGAAGGTGTAAGGGTTGTAGCGAATCGCCTCACGCACGGCGTAATAAAGACTGACTGCCTGGTCACGTAAATCCGCGCTCGGGCCGCGATGTTTTTCGGCGAACTCCACCACCGCAGGGTGGTCACTATCGATGAAGCGGCTGGGACTCAGGTACGTATCCATGCGCGTTATCTCCGAAGGAAGCCTTGAGTCTAACGACTGATTTGGCGCAGAGATAACGACGATTCGGCCAAATGTCGGCGCCTGGTGGTCGGTGCTTCGCGTACAACTCGTTACACCCTGATCACCGCGCTTTTTCGGATGCCGACTAAGCTCCATGGTGGTTTCGCCCCTGGTTTCACGGAGGATTGAATATGCTGTTGTTGTGGATACTGGTTCTGGTGGTCGGCATTGCCTACCTGGCACACCGCCGCACTGCGCCCCTGCCCGCCCTGGGCGTGGTCGCCGTTTACCTGCTGGCGATGGGCGCCTGGAGCCACGCACCGGGTTGGCTGCTGCTGGTCTTCTGGGTGTTGATCGCGGCCGTGGCCCTGCCCTTGCTGCTGCCCGACCTGCGCCGCCAATATTTCACCAAGCCGCTGTTCAGCTGGTTCCAGAAAGTCCTGCCGCCGATGTCCCAGACCGAGCGCGACGCGATTGACGCCGGCACCGTGTGGTGGGATGGCGAACTGTTCAGCGGCCGCCCTGATTGGGACAAGTTGCTGGCCTACCCCAAGGCGCAACTGACCGAAGAAGAACAGGCCTTCATCGACGGCCCCACCGAAGAACTCTGCGCGATGGTCAGCGACTGGGAAATCGGCCAGGCCATGGACCTGCCGCCCGCCGCCTGGGAGCACATCAAGACCCACGGCTTCTTCGCCCTGATCATTCCCAAGGAATACGGCGGCAAGGGCTTCTCCGCCTATGCCCACTCCCAGGTTGCGATGAAACTCGCGACCCGCAGCGGCGACCTGGCGTCCACCGTGATGGTGCCCAACTCCCTCGGCCCGGCCGAGCTGCTGCTGCATTACGGCACTGACGAGCAACGTAACCACTACCTGCCGCGCCTGGCGCGTGGCGATGACATCCCATGCTTTGCGCTGACAGGCCCGCTGGCTGGCTCCGACGCCGGCGCCATGCCCGACACCGGCGTGATCTGCAAAGGTGAATGGGAAGGCAAGGAAACCCTTGGCCTGCGCCTGAACTGGGAGAAACGCTACATCACCCTCGGCCCGGTCGCGACCCTGCTGGGGCTGGCATTCAAGGCGCATGACCCGGACCACCTGCTGGGCGACAAGGAAGACTTGGGCATCAGCCTGGCGCTGATCCCGACCGATACCCCCGGCGTGGAAATCGGCCGTCGTCACTTGCCGCTGGGCGCTGCGTTCATGAACGGCCCCAACTCCGGCAAAGACGTGTTCATCCCCCTGGAGTTCCTCATCGGTGGCCAGGAAATGCTCGGCAAGGGCTGGATGATGCTGATGAACTGCCTGTCGGTGGGCCGCTCGATCTCCCTGCCTGCGGTCGGCACCGGTGCGGCCAAGTTCACCAGCCTGGTAACGGGCCAATACGCCCAGGTGCGTGAGCAGTTCAACGTGCCGCTGTCGGCGTTCGAAGGTATCCAGGAAGCCCTGGCGCGCATTGGCGGCAACGCCTGGCTGATGGACAGCGCACGCATCCTCACCGCCAATGCAGTCGACCTGGGGGAGAAACCCTCGGTGCTGTCGGCCATTCTCAAGTACCACCTCACCGAGCGCGGCCGCGAATGCATCAGCCACGCCATGGACGTGCACGGCGGCAAGGGCATCATCATGGGCCCCAACAACTACCTGGGCCGTAACTGGCAGGGCGCACCGATCTTCATCACCGTGGAAGGCGCGAATATTCTTTCGCGCAACCTGATGATCTTCGGCCAGGGCGCGATTCGCTGCCATCCGTTCGTGCTCAAGGAAATGGCCCTGGCCGGCCGCGAAGACCGCGATCAGGCATTGAAGGAATTCGACGGCCTGCTGATGCAACACATCGGCTTTGCCGTGAGCAACGCCGCCAGTACGCTGGTGCTGAACCTGGGCGTAGGTCACTTCGAGAAAGCGCCGGGCAACCGCCTGAGCCAGGGTTACTTCCGAGCACTGAACCGCCAGGCTGCCGCGTTCGCCCTGCTCGCTGACTTGAGCATGATGCTGCTGGGCGGCGAGTTGAAACGTCGCGAACGCCTGTCGGCGCGCCTGGGCGATGTGCTGAGCCATATGTACCTGGCGTCGGCGGCGCTCAAGCGTTACCACGACCTGGATTCGCCGGACCATCTGGAACCGCTGTTCGCCTGGGCCATGGAAGAAAGCCTTGGCGAGTCGGAGCGTGCGCTGGATGAGCTGCTGAGCAACTTCCCGAACCGGCTGCTCGGTTGCCTGCTGCGGGTCATTGTGTTCCCGTTCGGGCGCCGCCACACCGGACCCTCCGATGCACTGGACGCCGAGGTGGCCGCGGTGATTGGTCGTGCCAAAGGCGACCCGACCCTCGAAGAGCTGCTGGCGGGCTGCTACCGCCCGCGTTCGGCAGAAGACCCGGTCGGCGCCCTGCAACACGCTTACGACCTGCTCGGTGCCAGCCATCCGCTGCAGAAAAAACTCCACGCGGCGCTCAAAAGCGGTCAGGTCAAACCCACCGCTGGCGAACACGTCATCGACGCCGCCCTGCAGGCCGGCGTGCTGCAACCGGGCGAAGCGCAAACCCTGCGCGACGCCGAAGCTGCACGGCGCAAGGTGATCGACGTGGACGATTTCAGCAAGGAAGAGCTGACCCAGGCTGAGGGTAAAGTCCGCTGATACCAGCGGTCATATAAAAACGGGCGCTTGAGCTATATACTCTCGCGCCCGTTTTTGCTTTAGAGGACTTATCTCGTGTCCAACGTCGTTGCCGATCATCTCGTCTTGCTCGACCACTTGCGCAGCATCCTGGTTGCCGTCGGCGAAGCCGAACAGGTGCCCGAGGAAAGCCACACCCTGTTTCTGGAGCGCTTCGACGAATTGCGCGCCCTGCTGCCGATCGACCCGATCGAGAGCCAGTACCTGGGCCAGGACCTGATGAGCCAAGTCATCCTGCGCTACCCGCAGATCGCCCACCTGGTGCCGCGCGACCTGCTGTGGTTTTTTGGCGGTGATTGCCTGCATTTCATGCCGGATGAAGAACTGAACCTGTACCAGGCCCTGGAAGAGCGGCGCTTCGAGGCCGAACAGAACGACGAACCGTTCGACTGGAACCAGGAAAAGCAGCTGCTGGCCATGCCGCAAGACCAGAGCAAGCACTGATTTTTTCAGACCGCTGCCCCTCTGAATGTGGGAGCGGGCTTGCTCGCGAAGGCTACGGATCAGTCGCTGAAAACGTTGACTGACACGCCGCCATCGCGGGCAAGCCCGCTCCCACCTTTCTACCGCGTTCCCTACCTTCGACGCAGTGTCGGTTCGCGTGCCATACACGCGACCAGATAATCAATAAACACCCGCAACTTCGGCGGCAGATACCGCGTCGGCGAATGCAGCAACCACGCCTCGCCATGATAAGAGGCAATAAAATCCCACGCCGGCAACACCTGCACCAAACGCCCCTCCTCCAACGCATGCCGCGCAGTGAAGTACGGCAAGCTGCCAATGCCCACATGCTGCAACACCGCATCCAGCCGGACCCCGGTGTGATTCGCCGCATACCGCCCGCGCACGCCGACCGTCACCGCCTTGGCGCCCTGGCGGAATTTCCAGCGCGAATCGCCTGGGGTTTCACCCAGGTAAATGCAGCTGTGCTCGAGTAAATCATGCGGATGGCCCGGTGTGCCGTGCTCGGCCAGGTACTGTGGCGTCGCGCACAGCAAATGCTCAATGGGCAACAATTGTCGGCCGACCAACCCAGGCGGTGGGCTGTCGGTGATGCGGATACTCAGGTCGACATTGTCATCGATCAAGTCCACGTGGCGGTCTTCAAGAATCAGCTGCACATCGACTTTGGGATAGCGGCGCAAGAACTCCGGCATGTGCGGATGCACCACGAATCGCCCGACCGCCTTGGGCACGCTGACCCGCACCAGCCCTTCGGCTTCATGGGTAAACTGGCCGCTGATTTCCATCACCGAACGCGCCGCGTTGACCATTTCCTGGCAACGCTTGAACACCTCTTCGCCCCCTTCGCTCAGGCGCAGTTTGCGCGTAGTGCGTTGCAGCAACCGCGTGGCCAGGGCCTGTTCGAGACGCGAAATACTGCGGCTCACCGCCGAGGGTGAAACGCTCAGTTGCCGCGCGGCTTCAGAGAAGCTGCCGGTTTCCACGACTTTGACGAAAATCGCCATTTCACCCAGCAGGGACAGAGGAAGATTGATGCTCATGACGCACAGGTCCATTGATAATTGAACGGATTATCACCCATCTACGCACTATTTATACTGCCCGTAGAACCCTGATGCGGATGTAGATGATGACCGAGCGCCTGTTTTTTACCCATGACCACCTGACCGCCGAGCTTGAAGTGCTGACCTGTACGCCGCACGAGGACCAGTTTGCCGTCACGCTGCAGTCAACCCTCTTCCACCCGCAGGGCGGCGGGCAACCGTTCGACACCGGCTGGCTCGGCGACAGCCAGGTGGTGCGCGTCACCCAGGAGGCCGATCGCGTCGTGCACTATGTTGACCGCCCCGTGGCGCCCGGCCCGATCACCGCACGGGTCGATGAACAGCGCCGCGCCCTGTACACGCGCCTGCATTCGGCCGGGCATCTGATTGGCAATGCCGGGGAGAGCTTGGGCTGGATGCCGATCAAAGCCCATCACTGGCCGGGCGAATGCAAAATCACCTTTATCCGCGGGCAAGCGGCGCAAGCCGTGGACGCCGAGGCGTTTCAAACCCGAATCGACCAATGGATCGCCGCCGACTACCCGCGCCACATGAGACTGGAAGACGGCACCCGCGAAGTGGGTTTCGGCGCATTGCCGGCCTACGCCTGTGGCGGCACGCACGTGCAAGCGTTGAGCGAACTGGGCCAGGTGACCATCCTGGCCCTGTCGGAAAAAAAGGGCGCTCTGTCGGTGCGTTACAGCCTCGACTAAAATCCCAGCGACAGGGCCTCCTGTGGCGAGCCCGCTCGCCACACCCAACCTGCACACACCCCACTGTGCATCAAACCGCAATCGCCCCCGCCCTCCCCGGCTCCACCACAAACGACTTGAGCGTTGACACCGTCGCCGCCGGGTCACGTGGGTCAGTGATCACCCGGAAGTTCGTCAGCATCTTTGACGCCTCAAGCTTCACCGACACGTACCCACGCTGGCGACTGTCGAAAAACTTCACGTGCGGATTGAGCGGCAAGATCTGACTGAAGGCGTCAAAGGGCGGGCCGTCGGAGGTCACCGAGCTGCCGACAAATTCGGTTGCGACAATGGGCGAGTCCGGATTATTGCCATCGGTATGCAGGTCGGTGGTCCAGAACGAATGGATATCACCGCCCCAGAACACCGGGTTCTTGACCTGATTGCGCGTGATGGACGCCAGCATCCGAGTACGGTTGGCCATGTAGCCGTCCCAGCCATCCGTCCAATGCCCGACCTGATGGCTGGTCAGGTCACGCTGGATCAGCGGCGCCACCAGCAAGTCCTGGGCGATCACATTCCACTGCGCTTTCGACTGGGCAAAACCCTGGTCGAGCCAGGCTTCCTGTTGCCAGCCAAGCATCGTGCGGCCGGGGTCGCGCAGGTCCTTGCAGGTGTTGGCGGCGATATGCCCCTGGTGACTGCCGTTAGCCTGAATACACGGCTGCTCGGAGCGGTATTGGCGGCCATCAAGCACATGAAAACGCGCCAGCCGGCCATAATCGAGGCGCCGGTAAATACGCATGTCCGGCCCTTTCGGCACACTGCTGACACGCAGTGGCATATGTTCGTAAAACGCCTGGTACGCCACCGCCCGTTGCCTTAAAAACTGCTCAACCGGAATCTTCGGGTCCTGGGACCAGCGGTTGGCGTAGTCATTCTGCACCTCATGGTCGTCCCACGTGGCCACGCTGGGTGCTGCCGCGTGCAAAGCCTGCAGGTCCGGGTCGGTTTTATACAGCGCGTAGCGGTTACGGTAATCACTCAGGCTCACGGCATTGCCGCTGCCGTGCGGGCGGATGATCTTGCCTGAGTCCGCTGCGTACGAGCTGTCGTAGATGTAGTCGCCGAGGAAAAACACCAAGTCGGGTTGCTCCGCCGCCAGGTGGCGATAGGCACTGAAATAACCGCGCTCCCAGTGCGAGCAGGAGACAAACCCCACGGTGGCCGCCGCCATCGCGTGCAGCGGCGGCGCGGTACGTGCCTGGCCCACCGGGCTCTGTGCGCCGAGGCCGTCGAATTGGTACCAGTAAGGCCTGCCAGCCTCCAGCCCCGCCACCTCGACATGCACCGAGTGAGCAAAATGCTGCGTTGCCATCACCTCGCCTTGCTTGACGATACGCGTCATCGCCGCATCCTTGGCCACGCGCCAACGCACCGGCACGGCGCGGCTCAACCCGCCGCGCCCGTCCGCAGCATTGAACAGCGGCGCCAAGCGCGTCCAGATCACAAAGCCATCCGGCAACGGGTCGCCGGAGGCCACGCCGAGGGTGAACGGGTAATCCACACCGGCGCTGCGCGCAAACGGGCTGAGGATCGAAAACGCAGTGGCAACCGCCAGCCCGGCGAGCAGCCGGCGCCGATCATGATCCACTGCGCCACTCACAACGCTCGCTCCCAGTCGCTGCGCACGCTGGCGAATGTCAGCAAATCCTCGTACACACCGTTCTTGAAAAACGCTTCGCGCAGGCAGCCTTCATAGTGCAGGCCAATTTTCTGCATGACCCGCGCCGACTCCTTGTTGCGACCAAAACACTGGCTGCCGACGCGCTGCAGCCCAAGCGTGGCAAACCCGAAGTCCATCACCGCACTCGCCGCTTCCGCCGCATACCCCTGGTTGCGAGCGTGCGCCGCCACCCAGCCACCCAAATGCCCGGCGTGATGACGGGCATTCAGACGCAGGCTGACCATGCCGATCAGCTCGCCGGTTGCTCGCACATGCATCCCCAGGTTCAGCACCTCACCCGCACGGTATTTTTCGGCGATCCCGGCAATAAAGTCCTGGGCGGTCTGCAAGGTATAGGGCGACGGAATATTGGCCGTGTTGTCAGCAATTTTCGGCCCATTGGCGAGCCTGTAAAGCACCTCGGCCTGGTCCATTTGCAGCGCGCGCAATAGTAGTCGCGAGGTGGGTAAATGCGGCAATGCAGTGGGCATACGAGCAGGCTCTGGAGATAAATTCTTCAAGAATGTATGGCCTTCATGTCAATTGCATTACGTCATAAAACTGCAAGGCAAATCCCCTGAAAGACGCGTCCTAGAGCCTTCAAAACGTCAATTAAAGTTAACCATTCGGTCATTTTTGGTTGTTAGCGTGTCGCCCCTAATTCAATGACGGGGCAACAGAATGAGAACCTGGGATGAACCCAAGAAACGCAAGGCGCACATCGAGCTGATCCCGATGATCGACGTGATGATGTTCCTCCTGGTGTTTTTCGTACTGGTGAGTTTGAACGTGATTCCGGCACTCGGCATGAAGACTCAACTGCCCAGCGCCAGCAGCGCGCAGCAACTCAAGCCGCAGAACAAACTCATCCTCACGCTGGGCCTGCAAGGCCAGCTGCAACTCGATGGCAAGGACCTCACGGTCGACGCTCTGGTCCCTGCGCTGAAGGCCGCTGAAAAGCCGGATACCAAGTCGACCATCATCGTCAACAGCGACAAAGGCGTGGAAGTTGCGCGCCTGGTGGAAGTCATGGACACCCTGCGCCTGGGTGGCTTTACCTCCGTGTCCATCGCCACGCGTAAGTCCTGATCATGTATGCCCTGTTTCGTGCGCGTCGGCTGCTGGGCAGTGTCCCGGCCCTGATCGCCCTGGTTCTGATTGCACTGGGTATCCAGTCCCAACCCCTGAAAATCCAGCCGCAGTATGACGAGTCGGCGGTTGAACTTGCCCTGGTCGAGCCCGAGCCAGAAGTGGTGCCCGAGCCCGTGGTGGAGCAGGAGCCACCGCCGCCGGTGATCGAGGATGAAGAGGCCGAACCGGCCCCGCCGCCGCCACCGCCCAAACCGTTGCCAAAACCTGAACCCAAACCCAAGCCGGTGCCCAAGCCCAAGCCGGTGGTCGCCGCCAAACCGACGCCAGCGCCAGCGCCAGTGGCGCCGGTTGCCGCCAAGCCGGTACAGGCCGCCGTAGCGCCGACACCTGCGCCACCCGCCCCGCCGGCGCCGCCCAAAGTCGATGGCCAGGCACTGGAAGGCGGCTACCTCAAAGGCCTGCGCAACGAGCTGGATACGTACAAGCAATACCCCACCGGCCGCCAGGCATCTCTCGAACGCCCCAGTGGCGAGGTGGTGGTCTGGTTGATGGTGGACCGACAAGGTCGCGTGCTCGATGCGGGGATCCAGACCCCGGCGCCGAGCATGCTGCTCAATCGGGCCGCCACCAATAGCCTGCGTCGCATCAAGCAGGTCAAGCCGTTCCCCGAACAAGCCTTCGGTGGACGTAACGAGCAACGCTTCACCGCCACCTTCAACTACAGCGTGCAATAAGCACCCGACACCAGGACGACAGTGATGAGGTTCACCCGTATTCATCTGGCACTCGTTGCCGCGACTAGCATGAGCCACGGAGTGGTCATGGCAGATACCAGTGACAGTGACGTCGGGACTATTGGGGTACAGGGGGGCAAGGCAACTGCGGGGGGCGGTTACATGGTCCAGGAAGAGAGCGCCAAGGGCCGCTCGACCGTCACCAAGGAAGCGTTGGACAAGCAAACCGCCACCGGCAACGCCATCGACAAGCTCAAGTACACGCCGGGCCTGAACATTTCCAGCGAGGACAATACCGGTCTGTCGGGCTTTCGCTTCACCATGCGCGGCATGAACTCCGACCAGGTCGGTATGTCGGTCGACGGCATGCCGATCAACGACTCCGGCAACTACGCGCTGTATTCCAACCTGTTGGGCGACCCGGAAAACATCGAGCAGATTTTTGTCACCCAGGGTTCGTCGGAAGCGGATGGCCCGCATATCGGTTCCAGCGGCGGCAACATCGGCATCGTGACCATTCGCCCGACCAAGGAAACCGGGGCCTTCGTTAAACAAGTGGTCGGCAGCAACGCCACGCGCAAGACCTTTGCGCGCCTCAACACCGGTGAGGTCAACGGCCTGAGCAACTGGTTGTCGGCGTCCCACACCGAAGGCCAGATGTGGCGTGGCTCGGGCGCCGTGCGGGCGGACAAGGTGGAGTGGAACAGCTTTTTCGACGCTGGCAACGGCAACACCGCCAACCTGATCCTCAAGTACCACGAGCAGGACAACAACAGTTACAGCCAGCTGACCAAGGCGCAGTTCCAGCAGTTCGGCCGCAAGTATGACCCCTACCCGGCCAAGCCGGCGCTGGGCGCCAATGGCAAGATCAGCAGCTACTACGACCTCGCGCAGAACCCGTTCCAGACCTTTACCGCCGTGCTCAACACCCAGTACAAGCTGAGCGACAACCTGGCGCTGTCGGTGATCCCGTATTACTACTACGGCAACGGCAGCGGCGTGGGCTCCTCTGCCTATGCGCTCAACAGCGGCTCGAACAAGGGCGGCGTTTTCGACCTCGGCAACCTGCCGACGGCGGCCCAGTACAACGCCGACGGTTCGTCCACCACGGGCGTTTACTACCGCCCTTCGCGCACACAGACCTGGCGCCCGGGCATCACCACCAAACTCAACTGGGACCTGGGCGACCACAGCCTGCAGTTCGGCTACTGGTACGAACGCGCGCGCCAAAGCCAGACCCAGCCGTTCATTGCCCTCAAAAACAGCGGCAAGCCCAGCGACACCTGGCCGGATGGCGACTCGGTGGTCGATGCCAACGGCAACACCGTACAAGGCCGCGACCGCTACACCGTGACGCCTGCGCAAAAAGTCTGGGCCCAGGACACCTGGTACATCAATTCGGACTGGACCCTGATCGCCGGCCTTGCCTACATGAATGTCGAGCGTGAAGGCACCAACCACGGCAGCCTCACCGAGCAACCAGGCAAAGCCGACCAGACCTACAACAAATTGCTGCCCAATGCCGGCCTGAAGTACCAGCTCGACGAGCGTGACCAACTGTTCTACAGCCTGTCGCGCAACATGCGAATTCCGCAGAACTACGTGCTGTACGACAAAGGCGTCGGCTCGCTGGACTCCAAACCGGAACTGAGCTGGAACCAGGAACTGGGCTGGCGCTACACCGGCGAAGACATGACCCTGGCCGCCACCTTGTTCTACATGCAGTTCAAGAACCGCCAGCTCACGTCCCTGGACAGCAACGGGGATTCGGCCGACATCAACGCCGGCACCGTGATCAACAAAGGCCTGGAACTGGAGTGGAGCGGCAAGCTGCCCCACCACTTCAATTACTACACCTCCTACACCTACACCAGCTCCAAGCAGCAGGACGACCTGACCGTCTTCAGCGCCGGCAAACCCATCGTGCTGCCCACCAGTGGCAAGCAGTTCGCCAACGTGCCGACCAACATGCTGGCGGCCAACGTCGGCTACGACGACGGGCGTTTCTACGGCACCTTCGGCGGCAAGTTCACCAGCAAGCTGTATGGCGACCTGACCAACGACGAAGCCATCTCGGCGCGCACCATTTTCAACCTCGGCGCCGGTATCTACCTGCCCGTGGATAAAAAAGTCGTCAAGGACGCGACCCTGCGCCTGAACGTCGACAACCTGTTCGACAAGAAGTACCTGGACGGGGTGTACACCACCAAAACCAACGCGGCGAGCTACAGCGGTTTCCGCGATGGCGACCCGGCCTACATCGTTGGCCTGGACCGTACCGTCACTGTTTCTCTGGAAGCGAATTTCTAACTGCGAGGCTATAGATCATGGACATGAACCTGCTTCACGACATCACCTTTTATGTGATGTACGCCGCCATGGCGATTGCGATTTTCATCACCATCGAACGCGGCATTTACTTCGCCTACGTGCGTCGCCAGGCGCGGGCCTTGACCGAGGTGCTGGGCGCCAACGTGCACAGCGAGCGCGACTTGCCGCAAGGCTTGACCCGTCGCGACAGCCTGCCACTGAACATGGTGCTGCCGGTGCTGGCGCAGAAGGCTTCTCAGGGTTCGCGCAAGGACCTGGACGACGAAATCGAAACCCAGTACCTGAAGACCCGCGCGCCGCTGTCGCGCAGCCTGTGGATCATCGAGACCATCACCACCGCCGCGCCGCTGCTCGGCCTGCTGGGCACCATCCTGGGCATCATCGACACCTTCAAGGCGCTGGCCAGTGCCGGCGTGTCCGACCCAGGCCAGATCTCCGGTGGCATCGGGACGGCGTTGTTCGCCACCGGGTTGGGCATCGCCATCGCGCTGTTCTGCGTGGTGTTCCACAACTTCTTCCAGGACAGCCTGGAGCGCATCAACGACCAGCTGAAAATCCTGCTGATTCGTGCTGCCACCGGTGCCCGCGTGCAGAGTGAAGTGCCGCACCTGGTGCCGACGCCGTTGCACAGCCGCACGGCGTGACCCTCCCACGGCGGGCGCAACCTGCGCTCGCCGTTTTTTTGCCCGATGAGACGCCTATGTCCCTTTCGATGAAGTTGCGTATTGCCGGCCTCACCGGCTTGCTCCTCAGTCCGCTGGCCCAGGCGGACTTTTCAATTCCAGGCTTTGAACTGGTGCACACCGTGCCAGTGGACACCGCGCTGGGCACGGCCGATTTGCGCCAGCCGGGGCCGGTGTGGATCGCGTTGTTTGATGGCGCAAAAAACAGCATTGATATCGGCCAGTTCTACGCGGCCGACCATCCTGGCTCGGTGATGGACACGGTGATTGAGCATCTGGAAGCTGCCGGAAAACGTGGTGTGAAGATTCGCTTTTTGCTTGAGGAAAAAGGCATTCGGCTGTCGGAGGCTTCTACCCTGGAACGCCTGCGCGCGATTCCCAACCTGACCTTCCGTGTGCTGGCCTATGGGCAGTTGAGCGGCGGGATTATCCACGCCAAGTACATGGTGGTGGACGGCAAGCAGGCGTTTGTCGGCAGCCAGAACTTCGATTGGCGTTCGCTGGAACATATCCACGAGACCGGTTTGCGCATCAGCGATGCCACCGTGGTCAGCCAGGTGCAGGCGATCTTCAATCAGGACTGGCAGGCCCAGGCCGCGCTTGCAGATAAGCAACCCGTGCCGCTGCCGGCTGCGGGCCAGGAGCCGGCACGCACCGGTAACTATCTGGTGGCCAGCCCGCAACGCTACAACCCGCCCGGCGTAGGCGATTCACAGCTGGAACTGCCGCGCCTGTTGAGCGAGGCCAGGAAAGAAGTGCGCGTGCAACTGCTCGACTACGCACCGCTGTCCTACGGGCCGGACCGAACCCGGCCGTACTACGCAGTGATCGACAACGCCGTGCGCGCCGCCGCCGCGCGTGGGGTGTCGATCAAGCTGATGGTGTCCAACTGGAACACCGACTCGCTGGAACTGCCCTACCTCAAAAGCCTCGCCGTGCTGCCGAACGTAGAGGTCAAAATCGTCACGCTGCCGCAGGCCAAGCAGGGGTTTATCCCTTACGCGCGGGTGATCCACAGCAAGACCATGGAAATTGACGGGCAAGTAGCATGGGTCGGCACCAGCAACTGGCTGGGCGGGTACCTGGATAACTCGCGCAACCTGGAAGTGGTGATGCATGACGCAGCGATGGCCAAGCGGGTGGGCGAGCTGCATGCGCAATTGTGGGATGGGCCGTATGCCAAAGCGCTGGATGTAGCGGCGCAGTACCCCGACCCGCATCCTGGCAAGCCGTGAGCTGAACTCGGTTCCTCCTACGCAAAAAAGCAAAGTGGGAGCGGGCTTGCCCGCGATAGCGGAGTGTCAGCCAACCTAGGCGCTGACTGACACACCGCCTTCGCGGGCAAGCCCGCTCCCACAGTTGATGCCTGGCAGCTCAAATGGAAGTGGTGATGCATGACGCGGCGATGGCCAAGCGGGTGGGCGAGCTGCATGCGCAATTGTGGGAGGGGCCGTATGCCAAAGCGCTGGATGTAGCGGCGCAGTACCCGGACCCGCACCCTGGCAAGCCGTGAGCTGAACTCGGTTCCTCCTACGCAAAAAAGCAATGTGGGAGCGGGCTTGCCCGCGATGGCGGAGTGTCAGCCAACCTAGGCGCTGACTGACACACCGCCTTCGCGGGCAAGCCCGCTCCCACAGTTGATGCCTGGCAGCTCAAATGGAAGTGGTGATGCATGACGCGGCGATGGCCAAGCGGGTG